>NZ_JBNFOL010000002.1:0-216974 GCF_057364765.1 Brevibacterium sp. LAARM3_SD1
TAAATGTTCTGGCATCACAACTTGTTCAAACAAACACGCTATTGGATTCTCAAACCACAAACACACACCCATCACCACCACCCGAAAAAACGAGCGTGTTCACTGGGGGTATCAGTTCCTATTATGTGTCACCCACCCGGTGTCCTGACGCTTGGATCAAACCGTGTTTGTCCTGGTCAGACCCGGTGGAAACTCTGTCTTGTCGACGTTGTTTCCGGCGGGGCAACGAGATATAACTCTAGACCAGGCAAACCCGACCACGCAAATCCAAAACCAACTTTCCCCACGTGACACCCACCACATGGTTTCCGAACCTCAACAGCAGTCCCCGTCGATGCTGGTGTTAGCGTCCGTTTATGAGCATCGAACCCGCAGACACATCGCTGAATAAGGCCCAGGCTCCGATCGCCGTTGTCGCAGGAGCATCGGGCTTCATCGGCGGAGAGCTGCTCAAAGCACTGAGCACTCGGGGGTACACGACCAGAACGGTCGGCCGCTCCCCCGCTTCCGCCGATGCCACCTGGGATCGCCCTGACCTGATCGCCGAACTCATCGACGGCACCGACCTGCTCGTCAATCTCGCCGGCCGCAGCGTCGGGTGCCGGTACACGGATGCGAACCGACAGGTCATCTGGGACTCCCGCGTCGACACGACCCGCGCTCTCAATGCTGCGGTGGCGGCCGCCTCGGCGCCTCCGCGTCTGTGGATCAATTCGAGCACGGCCACGATCTACCGTCATGCGATGGACCGACCGCAGACCGAGGACGACGGTGATATCGGCGAGGGATTCTCGGTCGATATCGCCAAGGCCTGGGAGAAGGAGTTCTTTGCCGGGTCACTGCCAGCGACCAGAAGAGTCGCACTGCGGATGGCGATCGTGCTCGGTGACGGAGCTGCATTGAACATGTTGGCCACTGCGGCCAGGTTCGGCGCCGGCGGCGCCCAGCATGAAGGGCGTTGGTTCCCGCACCGCCGGTACCGCGGGATCGGACCGGAAGCGTCAGGGCCGACGATCTGGCGGGGACACCCGCCGACTCACGGTCGTCAGCGATTCAGTTGGGTTCATATCGAGGACGTGCTCCGTGCGATCCGGTTCATCGACGACCATGAGGGGCTCAGCGGCCCGATCAATGTCTCGAACCCGCAGGTCTCGGACAATCGATCGCTCATGAAGGCGCTGCGCAAAGCGGTGCGTATGCCCGTGGGGATTCCGGCGCCCAGGTGGCTGCTCGAGACCGGGATGATCGTCCTGCGTCAGGAGTCAGAACTCGTGCTCAAGAGTCGGTGGGTGCTGCCCTCACGGCTCGAGGCCGCCGGATTCGACTTCAGATGGACCGATATCGAGGCCGCGACCAAACACCTGCTGCGCTGAAGTGTCAGAGAATCAGTACGGCACTCCCCCACCTCCGGGGAACGGCACGACCCCACGCTTCAGCCGGCGGCCGCCTCGGCGGGGATTCCCTGCTCGACGCAGTCGACGCAATAGGGCTGCAGACCCTTCTCCGTGCATTCGGCACACCGCAGGTACTGCTTGCGGCACTCGAGGTTCGCGCAGTTGACGAACTCCGGGGTCTTCTTGTCGCAGGACACGCAGTGCCCGATCGATTCGACGTTGTCACCGAATTCGACGTGCATGCGTTTGTCGAAGACGTAGAGGGAGCCGTCCCAGTAGCCGGAATTGCCGAAGGTCTCGCCGTAGCGGACGATGCCGCCATCGAGCTGATAGACCTCCTCGAATCCGCGGTTCTTCATCAGCACGGACAGGACCTCGCAGCGGATTCCGCCGGTGCAGTAGGTGACGACGGGTTTGTCCTTGAGGTCGTCGTATTTGCCGGATTCGATCTCGGCGATGAAGTCACGCGTGGTGTCCGTGTCGGGGACGATCGCATCTCGGAACTTCCCGATCTGCGCTTCCATCGCATTGCGGCCGTCGAAGAAGACGACCTCTTCACCGCGTTCGTCGAGGAGTTTGTGCAGAGCTCCCGGCTTGAGGTGCTGGCCGCCGCCTTGGACTCCGTCTTCTGTCACGGTGATCTCGTCCGGGGTTCCGAAGGTGACGAGTTCGTCGCGCACTTTCACGCTCAGACGCGGGAAGTCGTCACCTTCGCCGTTGGACCACTTGATGTCCGCGCCCTTGAACGGCGCATAGGACTTCGTCGCCCGAACGTACTGCTTCACATCGAAGATGTCCCCGCCGACCGTGGCGTTGATGCCGTCCTTAGACACGATGACCCGTCCCTTGAGCCCCAGGCTCTCGGCCAGGGTGTGCTGCCACAGCTTGACCGCCTCGGGGTCGGGCAGCGGAGTGAAGACATAGAACAGGACGATCTTGGGAGTTGCCATGGCCCCATTCTAATTGTGGTCATCCGATGCTCCCCACCGTTCCCCTCGCCGAGGCCGCCGGCCGTGGCCGCGTCCGTTCCCTGTCCCTCCACCCCGACCCACCCCATGTGTCCGCGGGCTGTCCGTGGACGCACTTCGCCCGTGCGGTGGGGACACGGCTAAGATTGGGCGAGAGTGCCGTGTCGTATGAAAGGGCCCCTTAGAGGACATGTCGTCAAACCTCAGTTCTGCGGATTCCACGCAGGTCGATTCCGCGCAGGACAATGCGAAGCAGGTCAAGGAGACGGTCGAGTTCGCTGCGGCGAACCCCGACGTCGACCAGCCCTTCGCCGATCTCGGCCTCAAGGCCGACGAATACGAGCAGATCAAGGCGATCCTCGGACGTCGCCCCACCTCGGCGGAATTGGCGATGTACTCGGTCATGTGGTCCGAGCACTGCTCGTACAAGTCTTCGAAGGTCCACCTCTCGAAGTTCGGTGACAAGGTCACCGACGACATGAAGAAGCACCTGCTCGTCGGCATCGGCGAGAACGCCGGCGTCGTCGACATCGGTGATGGCTGGGCCGTGACGTTCAAGGTCGAGAGCCACAACAGCCCCAGCTTCGTCGAACCCCACCAGGGTGCGGCCACGGGCGTCGGCGGAATCGTCCGCGACATCATCTCCATGGGTGCGCGCCCGGTTGCCGTGATGGACCAGCTGCGCTTCGGACGCATCGACCACCCGGACACCGCCCGTGTCCTCCACGGTGTCGTCGCCGGCATCAGCAACTACGGCAACTCGCTGGGCCTGCCCAACATCGGCGGCGAGACGTTTTCGATCCCAGCTACCAGGGAAACCCCCTGGTCAACGCCCTGGCCGTCGGTGTCATGCGCCATGAGGACATCCGTCTGGCCAATGCTTCGGGCAAGGGCAACAAGGTCGTCCTCTTCGGTGCGCGCACCGGTGGCGACGGCATCGGCGGAGCCTCGATCCTCGCCTCGGAATCCTTCGACGATACGAAGCCGTCGAAGCGTCCTGCCGTGCAGGTCGGCGACCCCTTCGCCGAGAAAGTGCTCATCGAATGCTGCCTCGAACTCTTCCACGCCGGTGTCGTCGAAGGCATCCAGGACCTCGGCGCCGCCGGAATCTCCTGCGCCACCTCGGAGCTGGCCTCCAACGGCGACGGCGGAATGCACATCGCCCTCGACGACGTGCTGCTGCGCGACGAGACGCTGACCCCTGAGGAGATCCTCATGTCGGAGTCGCAGGAGCGCATGATGGCCGTCGTCCGCCCCGATCGGCTCGAGGAGTTCCTCGCCATCGTCGGCAAGTGGGAGGTCGAGACCTCCGTGCTCGGCGAGGTCACCGACACCGGCCGACTCATCATCGAATGGCGCGGCGATGTCATCGTCGACGTGCCACCGCGCTCCGTCGCCCACGACGGCCCCGTCTACAACCGCCCCATGAACGAGCCCTCATGGACCGCCGAGGTGGCCGCGAACTCCGTCGAAGCCGCGGGCCTGGCAAAGCCTGCCTCCGATGACGAACTTCGTTCGACGATGCTGCAGCTCGCCGGTTCCCCGAACCTGGCGTCGAAGTCGTGGATCACCTCCCAGTACGACAAGTACGTTCAGGGCAACACCGCACAGGCGTTCCCCGACGATGCCGGAGTCATCCGAGTCGATGAGGAGTCCGGACTGGGCGTGGCCATCGCCACCGATGCCAACGGTCGCTACACGTTCCTCGACCCGGCCCGCGGAGCGCAGCTCGCGCTGGCCGAGGCCTACCGCAATGTCACGACCTCCGGCGCCATTCCGCGTGCGGTCACCGACTGCCTGAACTTCGGTTCGCCCGAGGATCCGGCGATCATGTGGCAGTTCGCGCAGGCCGTCGAAGGACTGGCCGAAGCCTGCCAGGATCTGAGCATTCCCGTCACCGGCGGCAATGTGTCCCTGTACAACCAGACCGGCGGAGTGGCCATCCACCCGACTCCGGTCGTCGGTGTGCTCGGCGTCTTCGACGATGTCACCCGCGCACCCCGAGCGGGTGGAAGGAACCGGGCCAGACCATCTACCTGCTCGGCACCACCGAGGCTGAGCTCGACGGATCGGCGTGGGCCGACGTCACGGCCGACCACCTCGGCGGGGTTCCTCCGCAGTACAGGCCGGCAGCGGAGAGGGAACTCGGCGAGATCCTCATCAACTGCTCGCGCGACGGCATGATCGATGCCGCGCATGACCTGTCCGAAGGCGGTCTGTCGCAGGCGCTCGTCGAGTCCTGCCTGCGCTACGGCACGGGAGCGCGGATCTGGCTCGACGAAGTGTGCGAACGTGACGGCGTCGACGTGTTCACCGCGCTGTTCTCCGAATCGACGGCCCGCGCCATCGTGGCCGTGCCGCGGTCGGAAGAGGTCCGCTTCAAGGACATGTGCACGGCCCGCCGGTTCCCGTTCGTGCGCATCGGCATGACCGATGCCGGCGACTCCGAGCCGAGCCTCGACATCGTCGATCACTTCTCGATCGGCCTCAACGAGCTGCGGGAGACCCACGAGGGCACCCTGCCCAACCAGTTCGGCGGAAGTGTTGCGGCAGTGACCGAAACCGCGGTCTGAGCGACGACCGCGAAAGACTGACGCCGAGACGACCCCTCGGCCTCGATACGACCAGCGTCAATTGGTCTGCTCGAGGCGAGGGGTCGTTTCGTATTCGCCCCGCGTCCCGGACGGCCAGCATCATGATGACGTAGTCGAATAACGGAGTCGCCGCTCCCGAGCGTTACACCGCGTCCGTCGTCGAAGCAGTTCTTGATACCTATCTCGACCAGCTGCAACGCCCGGATCAGCTGGCAGGCTGAGTTGGCTTCGGAGCCGTCGCACCATTCACGCGGCCAAGCAGGTGGAAGACCCCGAGACACGCGAAGGTGAGTACAAGCCAGACCATTTGGACGAGCACAGCAGCCATGACGTCGGTCGTGACGCTCTCGGCCAGCGGTCTGGCGACGAACATATCGAACAGCGCGATTGTCGCACCGAGGACGACTGCGATGGCGAGCAGCCACCAGCGCCGATTGCGAGCGATGTTCCACCCGCAGAATACCCCCACCAAGAAGATTGAGCTGAGCGCCCCTTGGATCGTGGTCATTGCGGGCAGAGCCCCGTTGCCTTCGGTCCCGAGCGAGGCGAGAAAGATCCACGTCAAAGGTGTGGTCATCAGGGCTGTACACCCGAGGAGGTAGATTCCGGCACCGAGGAGCCTATGCGCCCAGTTTGTGTTCTTCACCAGCAGGATGGCGACGGCACCGAGGATAAGCCGCAGACAGGTGCAGAGGATCGATCCGACGATGAAGAATATGATGTCTGCGTTCGAATCCCACAACGGCGGCACCGGGGCTAACACCAGTGACGGCAGCGCCCCGATCACCAGCGCCGCCCAGAACAGTGATCGTGCTAGCCATCCCGGAGTAGCCTCGCTGGACTGAGGTTGACTGACTGAACTCTTGTCACCTGGCGAATAGCTCATAGTTCCACCCTGCATTCGCAGCCCGCGAGCAAACAGCCTCGGCGGGCTGATGGTTTCCCGGGACTGGCTGCGACCGCGGAAGAAGCCGAATCTGCATCTACTCACGCACCGGGAATTCCCAGATGAGATCCGTGGTAGGCAACTGCCGGCCGGCTGTGTGCTTGCGCGCAAGTGCCTGCAACTTCCCTTCGGAGGTCGAAAGCTGGAACAGTAGCCCCTCTGATGCGTCCCAACAGGTGGAAGACGCCGAATCCGCCCAGGACAAGCGTCAGAGACACCGCCACGACCGCAGTCGTCATCAGCAGAGGAGGCGCGCCGATCGACGTCATCGCAAAGAAGATCAGCTGCTAGACCACAGCGACGATGGCGGACCAGACGAACGAGAGCAACAGAATCCACCATCGCCGATTGCGAAGAGGACAACAGCGAGAATTCTTCGAGACCACGAGGTGTTGACCACCAGCACAAGTGCCATGGCTCCAACGACAATGACCATAGATCGCAATCCGGTCATGGCCGCATCATTCAGGATCACGAGCAATGGCATGATTGCCGCCACTGCCGCAGAGAACAGCGGGGGCAGGATATAGAGTGCAACCGCGAGGCTCATCAGGCAGCGGGAGCCCCAGAGCATAATCCGGGTAGACCATTCTGTGTGGGCAGCAGGTGACGCTCTCGGCCAGCGGTCTGGCGACGAACAAGCGCCGACGCGTCCGGCACCATGCAAGTGCGACAGCGACCGGTTCAGGTCGGATCTCTGGGGCCACGTTGAACTCATGTCTTCACTCTATGAACTCTCGGCGGACAGCAGCGTTCGATTACGTTGCAAAGCTGACACCCGCGTAACGGCGTCTGACATAGCAGCCTGACCCGTCCGCGACGTGACCTAACATGACACCGATCGCACATGCACGACTGCGAATGTGATTGCCTGAAGAAGAACGATGCGGCTTCAGCCTTTCCGCGGCCGCCGACTCAGAAGCGCAGAAGAACGACACAACGACACGACGAACAAGGAAGAGGAGTCAGCCATGGCGACGATTCGCACATCCCACGCAGGATCCTTACCCCGCACCCCCGAACTCATCGAGGCCAACAAGGTCAAGCAGGCACAGAACACCGCCCGTCTCGCCGGCGAGTCCGTGTCGCAGGAACAGGAGCAGGAATTCGATGAACTCCTCGCTGCCAGTGTCACCGACCTCGTCAAGCGCCAGAAGAACCTCGGCATCTCGCTGCCCAATGACGGCGAATACGGTCACGCCATGGCCGCCGACTTCGACTACGGCGCCTGGTGGCACTATTCATTCGCCCGCACCGGCGGGCTCGAGCTCCACGATATCGACCTCTGGGAGATCCCGGCGAACCGTTCGACCCCGGGCAATATCGTGCTCACGAGCATGCCCGACCGCCGCGATCGCAACCTCTTCCCGAACGTCTACACGGATCCGAAGGCCGGAACCGACACCGGAACCCAGCCCCAGTTCCCGAAGGCCACCGGCCCGATCAGCTACATCGGCCAGGACCAGGTCAACCGCGATGTCGCGAACCTCAAGGCCGGTCTGGCCGCCGCAGGCTACGACGAGCGCGCCGGCTACATCAACGCCCTGTCGCCCGGTTCGGCCTCCCGCATCGCCAACGAGTACTACTCAAGCGATGAGGAGTTCATCTGGGCGTGGGCCGATGTGCTGCGGGAGGAATATCTCGCCATCACCGAGGCGGGGCTGACCGTCCAGATCGACGATCCGTCCCTCGCGGAGAACTTCGACCAGATCAACCCGGAACCGTCCTTCGATGACTACCGCGCGTTCATCCAGGTCCGCATCGATGCACTCAACCATGCGCTGCGCGGAATCGACCCGGCGCAGGTGCGCGTGCACACCTGTTGGGGCTCGTGGCACGGACCGCACGTCACCGACCTGCCGTTCGTCGAGATCGTCGACCAGGTGCTTTCGATCAACGCCGCCGGCATCACTTTCGAAGCCGCGAACGTCCGCCACGAACACGAATGGCGGATCTGGGAAGAGAAGAAGCTGCCCGAGGGCAAGTACATCATCCCCGGAATCGTCTCTCACTCGACCAATGTCGTCGAGCATCCCGAGCTCGTCGCCGAACGCATCGGCCGGTTCGCCAAGCTCGTCGGACCCGAGAACGTCGTCGCCTCCACCGACTGCGGCCTGGGCGGCCGCGTCCACCCGGACATCGCCGTCGCGAAGCTGCAGTCCCTGACCGAAGGTGCGGAGATCGCCTCGAAGCGCTTCTGACCCAGCACTGCAGAAACAGATAGCAACAGCAGAAGCACCTGTCCCCTCCGCTCGGCTCTAACGCCGAACGGAGGGGACTTCTGTATTACGCCCCGCCGCCGAGCTCCTCATCGAAGCAGTCGCTCAAAGTCGGGTGGGCGAACTGGTATCCGGTCTCCTGCAGCTTCTCCGGCACCACTCTCTGATCCGCCAACGCGAGCTCCTTCGCCCCGTCACGTCCGAGCATGATCTCCGTGATGAAACCGGGCGTCGGGATCCACGCGGGCCTGCGCAGGTGACCGGCGAGAGCCTCGGCGAATTCCGCCTGCGTGACGAGCTCCGGGGCAACGGCATTGACCGGCCCACGCACGTAGTCATAGAGGACGGCGTGCACATACGACCGTGCAACATCGTCCAGGGAGATCCACGCCAAGGCCTGCTCCCCGCTGCCCAAGCGACCGCCGCGCCGGCGAGGAACAGCGGCGCCTGCAGTTTGAGCAGACCACCCAAGGTGCTCAGGACGACTCCGGTTCGAATCGACACTCGTCTGATCCCGGCATCCTCGACACCGGCCGCAGTCTCCTCCCATTTCTGGCATACCTCGGCGAGGAATCCGTCGCCGGCCGGTCCGGTTTCGTCGACGGGTTCGTCAGCTTTCGACCCGTAGTAGCCGACCGCGGAGGCACAGACGAAGACCGAGGGCCGCTTGGCCTTGGGCAGACCGCGCATCGTTTCGACGAGCAGCCTCGTCGAGTCGATGCGCGACGACCAGATCTCGTCCTTCGCGTGTTTGGTGAACCGAGTTGCGATGGATCGCCCACCGAGGTGGACCACCGCATCCGCCCATGCGAGATCCCGTGGGTTGAGGATTCCCAGATCCGGATTCCAGTGCACCTCGTACTCAAATTTCGGAGTTTCGCGGACGAGGAGCCGCACGAAATGACCGGCAGTGGAGAACAGGGCAGCGACCTGGCGCCCGATCATTCCGCTGCCGCCGGCGATGAGGATGTGCTTGCCCTTCTTCCGCGTCAGCAGGGGCGCGTTCGTGGATTCGAGGAAGTCGATGTCCATGAGCATCCGCTTGCGGCGGGCGTCGAAGGTGGCCTCAAGGTAGTGAGTGAGCCCCCGGTCGATGACGTCGAAGCCCTGCGGAGCCATGGAGAATTCGATATGGTCGTCGATCTTCGTCCCGTCGGCGACCGAGGTGAACTCGTGCGTGTGCTTCCACTGGCTCAGCGGACCCTTCTTCAGTTCATCGACGAAGGAGAAACGCGACGGCCCCTCCGAGTGCACGGAGCTGAATGGTCGTCGCACGAGACCGTAGGTGCCGGGCACGCTCGTCTTCACCTGCGCCACCGAGCCCGGGGCGATCGGAGGATAGCTCTCTTCGACGATCTCCTGCGCCCAGTGAGGCGAGAGCCGGGTCAGCGCTCCCGGCCGAGCATGCCAATCGAATGTGGTCTCCGCGCCGAGCGGAACTTCAGATGTCGATTCAAAGATGGTCATGGCATCCCTCCTACCTCGAATGATGCCACCGGTTTCTGAGAATGTGACCCGCAACTCACCTAAGTCCACATGAATTGTTCTCGCCGAGGCGGCTCACCCTCCCAGCCGACCTGCCGGGGCCGCCCGGCGGAGTCCGCATTCCGCTTCCGCGGGTTAGAAGTGTGGGCGCCCTGATCGAAATCAGGACGCCCACACTTTGAACCAGCGAGTGCAGCGCGATCCGCTGCAGAAGCCGACGAGTCAGTCGGCGGCAGGGATCTTGCCGAAGCGGAACGCCGACCAGAAGTCTCCGCGCACGTAGCCGTGCTCCGGCTCCGGGTCGAAGTCCCAGTGGCGGACACGACCGACCTTGAGCGCATCGGCGACGAGCTGGCGGCTGCGCTGCGAACCGAGCACATGCTCCTCGAGGTGCTCGAGATCGTAACGGGACTCGAGCTGCTCGCGCATCTCCTGCAGCGGCTGGGCATAGGCCGGATCCTCGGCACGGTTGACCAGCTCATCGGGGTCCGCGGCCAGGTCGAAGAGCAGCACCGGATCGCCCGGGCAGATCGTGAGCTTGAGGTCGCCGCGGACCAGCGTGACCTGCGGACGGTAGGTGCCCTCTGCGAAGTATTCGATGACGACGTCGCGGTCCGCAGGCCCGATTTCGCCGGCGGCTTCCCGACGCGCGGACTCGAGCATCGAGGTTCCGGTCAGTCCTTCATCGATCGCCGAGGCGGCCCCTGCCTCCGCGTCTGCCGAGTCCTTCGAAGAGCCGGAGTTCTCGGCCGTGCCCTGGGCGATGTCGAGCAGGGTCGGCGCCAGGTCGACGAGGCTGACCGGGTTCGCATACCGGCCCGGGGCGATCACCTCGGCGGGTCCGTTGATGATGAGCGGGACGCGGGAGGACTGCTCGTAGGGCGACATCTTGAACCACAGCCCCTTCTCCCCCAGCATGTCGCCGTGGTCGCTCGTGACGATGATGACAGTGTTGTCCGCCAGGTCGAGTTCTTCGAGCTTGCGCCGGATCGCCCCAACGTGATCATCGATGTAGTTGACCGCCGCATAGTAGGCGCGGCGAGCCCGACGCACGTCCTCGATGCCCGGCTCGCGTTCGTCGAAGCCGCACATCGTGCGCAGGCGATGGCTGTGCGGATCCACGGCCTGATCGGGAACCTCGGGATGGGCTGGGTCCGGGATGGCCACCTCGGCGAATCGGTCCCAGTTGACCTTCGGCGGCTCGTACGGGTCGTGGGGGTGGATGAACGAGGTGACCATAAGGAACGGCTGATCGCTCCCGGCGGCCTGGTTCGCGCGCTTGCGGTCGTTGAGGTGACGCAGGGTCTTGAAGATCACCTCGTCGTCGAAGTCCTGCTGGACGTTCGCGGTCGCCGCACCGGCGGTGAACACGGGGTCGGCCTCGTGGTACCACTGCAGCTTCTGCTCCAGGGGACGGTTCCAGTCGGGCACCATGTCGAGGTCGGCCGGGTACACGTCGGTGGTCAGGCGCTCTTCGAAACCGTGGTGCTGATCAGGGCCGATGAAGTGCATCCGCCCGATCAGCGCGGTGTGGTAGCCGAGCTTGCGCAGTCGGTGGGCGAAGGTCGGCACGGAGGCCGCGAAGTCATCGCCGTTGTCCAGGCAGTCGATCTCCGAGGGCATCCGTCCGGTCATCATCGATGCCCGCGACGGCGAGCATAGCGGGGTATTGCAGTACGCGCGGTCGAAGACGGCTCCGTCGGCAGCCAGGGCATCCATGTTCGGTGTCAGCGCGGCCGCATCACCATAGGCGCCCAGGGCCTGGGCAGCCATCTGATCGGCTTGGATGACGACGATGTTCGGGGTGGTCATGAGCGGTCCTCTCTGCGGTCGGAGCCGACTGCGGCTTCGGAATCGTTCGCTGGGTCCGGGTCTGATTCGGTCGCCGAGGCGGTCCCGGAGTCCGCGTCGGTCGTCGAGGCGGCGGTCGCCTCGGTGTCGGTGGATTCCTCAGTCGACGAGGATTCCTCTGAGTTCGCGGAATCGTCGTCCGGTGTCCAACCGTCGGCCCATTCGCCGGTTTCGTAGTCGAAGCCGACGGGTTCGCCGTTCTCGTCGGTGCGCTGGTACCAGTCGGTGTAGTCCTCGTGCTCGGAATCGATTCCGCCGTTCGCGCCGTCACCGGGTTCGGTGGGCACGACCTGGAGGGCAAAGTCGTCACCATAGGCATCGGCACCGGCGACCACGGCGTTGTCCACCGCGTTGAGCGCGTACTGGCGACGCAGGGCGCGCGGATCCGTGCGCAGCTCCTTGAACCAGGCGACGATGATGAAGAGCATGACGAAGGCGAACGGCACCGCGGTGACGATGACGAGCTGTTGGAGTCCTTCGAGCGCGCTGGCGTCGCCGAGGAGGAGCATCACCACGGCGATGCCCGACATCACCAGGCCCCAGAACACGACGACCCACTTCTTCGGTTCCTGATCACCACGGCTGGTGAGCATGCCCATGACCACCGAGGCGGAATCCGCGGAGGTGATGAAGAAGATCGCGAGCACGACGATCGCCACGAAGGGCAGCCATTCGACATACGGAAGGTTGTCGATGAGGGTGAAGAACACCTCGGGGGCTTCCATGCTGTCGGTGAAGCCCGATGCTCCGGACCGGTACATCGAGATGGAGGTTCCGCCCATGATTCCGTAGGCGACGAAGAGCAGCGTCGAGGGGATGAAGATGGTGCCGAGGATGAACTGGCGGATGCTGCGCCCGCGCGAGATGCGGGCGATGAAGGTGCCGACGAAAGGCGACCAGGAGATCCACCAGGCCCAGTAGTAGACGGTCCACACCGACTGGAACTCCTGGGTATCGGAGCCCCAGGACAGGGACTTGCCCATGAGGTCGAACATCGACCCGAGGTACTCCATGAGCGCCGAGGGCAGCAGGTTGAGCAGGAACAGGGTCGGCCCGAGGAAGAGGACGATGCCGACGATGCCGATCGTGAGCACGATGTTGATGCTCGACAGGTAGCGGATGCCCTTCGACACACCCGAGACCGCGGAGATGATGAAGCCGATGGTGAGGACGAGGATGATGATGACGAGCATATTGTTCGTCATCGGTCCCGCACCGGAGACGATGCTCACTCCGGTGCCGATCTGCATGGCTGCGATGCCGAGCGCGGCGGCCGTGCCGAAGAGAGTGGCGACGATCGCGAAGATGTCGACGAGTTTGCCGGCGAAGCCCTCCGACTGTCGTTTGCCGAAGAGGCCGACGAAGATCGAGGACAGCAGCAGCGAACGGCCGCGACGGTAGGCGGCGTAGGCGATGGCCCCGCCGACGAGCGCGTACATCGCCCAGGCGTGGAAGCCCCAGTGGAAGTAGGTCTGGGCCATCGCACCGTGGAGCGCCTCGGTGGTCTCCGGATCATTCGTCAGCGGAGGCGGTGAGATGAAGTAGGTCAGGGGCTCGGACGGTCCGAAGAAGAGGACGCCGATGCCGATGCCCGCGGCGAAGAGCATGGCGACCCAGGAGAAGGTGCTGAACTCCGCTTTCTCCCCGTCCTTGCCCAAGGGGATCTTGCCGTACGAGGAGAACGCGAGGATGAGCAGGGAGACGAGGATGATGATCGCGACGAGGTTGAACAGCCAACCGACGTTGAGCGTGGCCCAATCGTAGGCAGTCTGAGCAACGGAGGCGACGCTGGAGGGGCTGGTGATGCCCCAGATGACGAAGGCGACGGTGAGGCCGCCGGCGATCGCGAAGATGATCTTGTCCAGCGAGTACTTGCGCCGCTGTTCGTCGATGGCGATTCCGGGCACGAGGATCGGGTGGGTGTCGTGCGGGTAGTGGCCGTGTGCGTCTTCGAGATCGGCCTTTACGGGACCCCGCGGGCGGCGGTAGTCGAACTGGCCGAGGTTGCGCCCGGTCTCGCGGCCGACGCGTTTGGCGTCGTCCCTCACTCGGCGGGCATCGGCCATGATCCGCTCGCGTGGTGCACGGCGAGCCGCCTCGGTGGTGGAATCGGACTGCTGATCCGGCCCCGGATCCTGTTCGTCGGTTCGGGTGGAGTCATCTGTCATGTGTCGGTTCACACTCTTTCGATTGTTGCGGAAGCTGCCGAAATCGATCGGTGCCGTGCACGGAGGCAAACGCATCATGGCCCGATGGCGTGAACGCGCATCGGGTACTCGTCGGAAATCAGGTGATGCGACCGGCCGGCGGTCGTCGATCAGGCAGGAGGTCTGCGGATCGGCGATCAGTGACTAGGGCTCGCCACCCCACCAGCCGATGGCCACGGGTTCCCAGGAATCATTGGCGAAGCCGCAGCTTGGGCGCTCTCGATTCGGGGTCGACCATCCACAGCGGTGGTGGTCGTCGAATCCGAGAGGGGTCATGTCTTCGGACGATAACAGCTTCCTTGACGCTTCACAATAAATTCTCAGCAACGAACAGGCGAACCGCTGATCGTGCCGCGCCCTCTCGGATTGGCTTCGTCGAGGATGTGTCAGACTCGTATCGCCGGGTCAGCCGGGCGTGGCCGGGTCAGCCGGGCGTGGCCGGGTCAGCCGATTTCGACGAGGATGACTCCGACGGTGATGAAGCCGATGCCCAGCAGCGCCTTCTGTGTGAGCGGATCCTTCCAGATCACGCGGGAGAGCAGGCAGACCAGGGCGACTCCGCAGGCCGCCCACAGACCATAGGCGACGCCGAGCGGCATCCCCTCAGCCAGGGTGCGGCCGAGGAAGAAGAAGGCCGCGGTGTAGCTGATCGCCACAGGGATGAACCAGATCTTGCGCTGCAGTCCGGCGCTTGCACGCAGGCACAGGGTGCCGGCGACTTCGCTGAGGATCGACAGGGCCAACCACAGCCAGCTCATTCGGTCACCTCCGCACCGACGGTCTCGGACTCTTCGGGAGTGCCGGACTCGACGAGGATGACGCCGATGATGATGAGGGCGATCCCGATGATGGCGCCGATGCTCAGGAGCTCACCGAAGAATACGACGCCGAGCACGGCGACGAGCGCGACCCCGCTGGCAGACCAGGTGGCGTAGACGGCACCGAGCGGCATGCCCAGACGCTGGGTGAGGCCGAGGATGAAGAAGGCTGTGGCGTAGAGGACGACGACACCGGGAATCCACACGGGATCGGACACCGATGCGCGCAGCATCAGGGTGGCGGCCACCTCGGCGAGGATGGCTGTGACGAGCAGCAGCAGCCGTTTCGAGTTCATTCGCTCACCTCCGTTTCGGTGACATTCGACGCTCCCTCCGCGGCATCGCTGATTGTTTCGGCCGGAGCGCCGGCCACTTCAGCGGCATCGCTGGTCGCCTCGGCGGCATCGATGAGCGCGAGGGCGTGTCGGCACACGGCCGCGAGATCATCGGAGGGGAACACTCCGGTGGCTTCGGACATCCACGCGCCGTCGGCGCAGAACCGGGCCGCGGTCAGCAGAGACACCTCGCGTGGGTCGAGTCCGGCGGTGTCGAACCACGGGCCGAGGTGCTCGCTCCACGCCCGCGACAGCTTCGGGTGGTAGAGCGCATCCGAGAAGATCCAGTAGTCAGCGCGGGAGACCTCGGCGGTGGTGGCCACGGTGACGTAGGCGCGGTACCGTTCGAAGCTCGTCAGATCCTCACTCGCGCGGCCGGTGTGTGCGCGCAGTCGCTGCGCCCAGTCTTCGGCTGCGTGGCCGACGAGCCCGAGCATGAGGGCTTCCTTGGACGGGAAGTGATACATCAGTCCCGGCTTCGTCAGCCCCGCCTTCTGCGCGACCGACTCGAGCGAGATCGTCACGCCCTGCACCGAATCGTGCGATTCGGCCAGAGCCTTCGCCGCTTCGAGGATTCGCATCCGTCCATCAGTTGCCATGCCTCAACTTTACCAACCGGTTGGTAAAGTACCCCAGTGCGAAAGAGAGGGCGGTCCGCACCTTGCTGGTGCGGACCGCCCTCTCGTCTCGGTTTGCAGACCGCTGGCCTCCCTGCGAGCGTTCGCCTGGCTTCTTGCGAAGCCTCCGCTCAGTTGAGAAGTGCTCGGTCGCCCAGAGTCGCTCCCTTGAGCTTCGAGAATTCGCCGAGCAGGGTTTCGACGGTCAGGTCCTTCTTCTCTTCGGCCGAAGCCTGGTAGATGATCCGTCCCTCGTGCATCATGATCAGCCGGTTGCCCAGTGCGATCGCCTGCTCCATATTGTGGGTGACCATGAGCGTGGTCAGCCCGTCGGCTTCGACGATCTTCTTCGTCAGGGCCGACACCAGGGCCGCGCGCTGCGGGTCGAGGGCGGCGGTGTGCTCATCGAGCAGCAGGATCCGCGGCTGGGTGAATCCGGCCATGAGCAGGCTGAGCGCCTGTCGCTGACCACCGGAGAGCAGCCCGACCTTCGTCTTCAGCCGGTTCTCCAGCCCCAGCTCGAGAGTGGCCAGCTCCTCCTTGAAGTGTTCGCGTCGCTCCGAGGTGGTCCCCCGCCCGAGTCCGCGCGGCCTTCCGCGCTTGAGAGCGAGCGAGAGGTTCTGCTCGATCGTGAGGTCCGGAGCGGTGCCGGCCATCGGGTCCTGGAAGACTCGGCCCAGGTATCTCGCCCGCTTGTATTCGGGCATCCGCGACACCTCTGCGCCGTCGATGGTGATCGAACCGGAGTCGATGGGCAGGCGGCCGGAGATGGTGTTGAGCAGCGTCGACTTTCCGGCGCCGTTGGAGCCGATGACGGTGACGAAGTCGGATTCGTCGAGCTCGAGTGAGAGCCCCTGCAGCGCCTTGCGTTCATTGACGGTACCCGGGAAGAACGTTTTGGAGATGTTGTCGATCTTGAGCATGGGTCTCAGATCTCCTTCCCGGATCGGGCGCCGTTCGCACCGGCGGGGATGTCGGCGATCTCTGCGGGGTCCTGCATATCGGTCATCCCCTCCGGCACCGAGGCGGCCGCGCGGTTTCCGCGTCCGCGCAGTGAGGGGATCCGCTTGAGGAATCCCCACCTGGGCAGCAGCAGTGCGATGACGACGAGGAGCGCGGTCGTCAGCTTCATATCGTTCGTATCCAGGCCCGCACGCAGGGCGAGGAAGATGATGAGTCGGTAGACGACCGACCCGAGGAGCGCTCCGAGGCTGGCCATGAAGATGTTGCGGCTGCCGAACACTGCCTGGCCGAGGATCACCGAGGCGAGTCCGACGAGGATGAGGCCGATGCCCATGCTGATATCGGAGAATCCCTGGTACTGAGCGATGAGTGCGCCGCAGAGGGCGACGAATCCGTTCGACAGGGCCAGGGTGAGCATCGTCGAATTGTCGGTGTTGACGCCGAGACTGCGGATCATCTCTTTGTTGTTGCCGGTGGCCTGGATGGCCAGTCCGAGGTCGGTGGTGAGGAACCAGTCGATGGCGAACTTGAGGATGAGGGCGAACACGAGCAGGATCGCGATCGATGCCCAGCCGCCCATGAGCATGTTCTCGCGCAGCGGGGTGAACACGGTGTCTTCTCGCAGGAGCGGCAGGTTCGCCTTCCCCATGATCCTCAGGTTGATCGACCACAGGCCGATCATCGTGAGGATGCCGGCGAGCAGTCCGTCGATGCCGCCCTTCGTGTGGAGCAGGCCGGTGATATAGCCGGCGATGAGTCCGGCGCCGATGGCAGCGGCGGTGGCCAGGAAGGGGTTGACACCGGCGATGATGAGGGAGGCTGCGGTGGCGCCGCCCGTGGTGAAGCTTCCGTCGACGGTGAGGTCGGGGAAGTTGAGGACCTTGAAGGTCAGATAGACCCCGAGCGCCATCGCGCCGTAGATGAGCCCGAGCTCCAATGCTCCGAACATGGGTTTCCGTTCATTTCTGGTGTGTGGTTCGTGGTGGCCCCGAGGTCGTCGGCAAGAGCGCCGGCGGCCTCGGGGCCGGTGACGTCGGTGCGGTCGGAGAGTTCAGGCTCCGCGCACCGGGTCACGGGGTGTTGCAGGTGTCAATCACTCGATGACCTTGTCGGCTTCGTCGACGAGCTTCTTCGGAATCTCGACGCCCTGGGCCTTGGCAGCCTTCGGATTGACGACGAGCTCGAGGTTCGAGCTGGTCTCGACGGGCATCTCAGCGGGCTTCTTTCCGTCCTGGAGGATCTTCAGGGCCATTGCGCCGGTCTGTTCGCCGAGCTTCGTGTAGTCGATGCCGCGGGTGATGGCCGCACCGGATTCGACCTGGCCAGCTTCCGATCCGACGAGCAGAGCCTTGTTCTTCTCTGCCGCCTGGACCATGGTCGACACTGCCGAGACCACATTGTTGTCAGTGGGCACGTAGTAGGCGTCGACCTTGCCGAGCGAGTCCACGGCCTGAGCGAGTTCGCCCGAGTTCGCGATCGTCGCTTCCTTGATCTTCACGTCGAGGTCCTTTGCGGCCTTCTTCGCGAGATCGACCTGCACCTGCGAGTTGACCTCACCGGAGCTGTAGACGATGCCGACGGTCTTCGCATCGGGTTTGACGTCCTTGACCAGCTTCAGCTGCTCTTCGACCGGGTTGAGGTCGGAGGTGCCGGTGACGTTTCCGCCGGGCTTGTCGTTGGAATCGACGAGTCCGGCTTCCTCGGCGTCGGTGACGGCGGTGAAGAGCACGGGCTTGTCGGAGATCGCCTGAGCCGCCGCCTGAGCGGCCGGGGTGGCGACGGCGAGCACGAGATCGAGGTCATCGCTGGCGAACTGCTGGGCGATCGAGGTCGCATTGGCCTGTTCGCCCTGGGCGTTCTGCACATCCCATTCGACGTCGACGCCGGCGTCCTCGAAGGACTTCTTGAAGCCTTCGGTGGCGGCATCGAGCGCCGGGTGCTGCACGAGCTGCGAGACGCCGATGGAGAACGAATCGCCTTCACCGCCGCCGCCCTCACCGCCGCCGCAGGCCGAAACTGCAAGAATCGAACCGACTGCCACCATTGCTGTGGCCACTTTCCTGAGACGCATTCTTCTCCCTTTCGGAATACCGGTCCGCCGGTGCGGATCCGTCACGAATTCTGCATTCGACACCGCCGCTCCTCGCACTCAAGGAGGGACGGCGATGCAGATGAATGATGCGCCGCCGTCGCTCAGACCGTTCTGAGATGATGACGCGCATCACGTCGAATGTGATGATATCCACTGTATGGCCCGGCACTGACACCGGGTGCCGAATCACGGCTTTGGAGACAATCGTCCCAGTATCGTTATCTGCGGCGACAGACGTCCCCTCAGGCCTCGATTTCGATATCCGATCGTCCCAGCACATCGAGGATCCATGCGTACTCGAAGGCGATCTCCTTCCAGGCGTCATACCGCCCGGAGGCTCCCCCGTGCCCGGCGACCATTTCGGTCTTGAGCAGGGCGTTCGCACCGACCTCGCGGAGTCGGGCGACCCATTTCGCGGGTTCGACGTAGAGGACTCGGGTGTCGTTGAGCGAGGTCACGGCCAAGATCTGCGGGTAAGCCGCCTCGGTGACGTTTTCGTAGGGAGAGTACGAGCGCATGTACTCGTAGACTTCCGGATCATGGAGCGGGTCGCCCCACTCCTCCCATTCGATGACGGTCAGCGGCAGCTCGGGCATGAGGATCGAAGTCAGCGCGTCGACGAAGGGCACTTCGGCGCTGATTCCGGCGAAGAGCTCAGGCGCCATATTCGCAATCGCGCCCATGAGCAGTCCGCCGGCCGATCCGCCGCTGGCCACGAGCCGGTCCGGGCTCGTCCATCCGGTGTCGATGAGGTGGCGGGCGACGTCGATGAAGTCGGTGAACGTGTTCTTCTTCGCCGTGGTCTTGCCCTGGTCGTACCAGTGTCGGCCCATTTCTCCGCCGCCGCGCACGTGGGCGATGGCGAAGACGACGCCGCGGTCGAGCAGCGACAGCCGCGAGACCGAGAAGTACGGGTCCATGCTCGCCTCATACGAGCCGTACCCGTAGAGGAGCAGCGGTGCCGGCTCGACTTTCGCCGAGGCGGCCCCGCCGTTCATCTCGTCCGCACCGTCGCCTGTCCCCGCCGTCGCCGAGGCAGTGCCGCCGTCGAATCGGTGAAGATCCTTGCGGAATACGACCGAGACCGGGATATCGGTGCCGTCTGCGGCCTTCGCCCATAGGAGGGTTTCGGTGTAGTCGTCCAGATCGACCGATCCGAGAACTGGCTGACGCTTGAGAACCATGTCAGTGCCGTCTGCGACCCTGTGGGAATAGATCACGGCGGGTGTGGACATGGAGGTGAAATGCAGTCGGATGCTCGCCTGCTCGAACTCGGGGTTATTGCCCACATAGAGTGACCCGGTCTCCCGACCGAAGGGCAGCTCCTGCAGCGGAGCGAACGGAGAGGAGGAGTCCCCCAAGCGAATGATGCCGACGCGTGCGAAGCCGCCGCGACGGTAGCTGAGCACGATGAAGTCGGCGAAGGCGTCGACGTCTTCGATCCGCAGGCCGTCGATGCGCAGCTCGCCGTCAGTGCCTGCACCGGATTCGGTGACGATGACGTCGCGGCCGGGTGCGGTCGGGTCGGCGACGGGAACGTCGACGAGGTCGAAGTCGGCGCGGTTGCGATTGTGGGTGATGAAGAATCGGTCTTCACCGCCGATGACGGCGTGCTCGACGTTGTATTCGACTCCGTCGACCCGGGGCCAGATCTCCTGCGGTTCGGCTTCGAGATCGTCGGCGCTGATGCTCCAGTATCCGGTGGTCGTCTTCGATCCGGTGACGACGAACATCATCCGGCCCGAGCGCGAGAAGCCCGATCCGACGAAGAAGCGCTCATCGGGTTCGTGGAAGATGCACACATCGTCGCTGCTGTCGGTGCCGACGACGTGGCGCCACACTTTCTCCGGTCGCCAAGCGTCGTCAACGGTGGTGTAGAAGACGTAGCGTCCGCTCGGGTCGAGCGAGGCTCCGGCGAAGGTGCCGTCGATCGTGTCGGCGAGGTCGTCTCCCGTGATGAGGTCGCGGACGTGGAGGGTGTAGCGTTCGTCGCCGGTGGTGTCGACGCCGTAGAGGAGTCGGCTGCCGTCGTCGGAGAGTGAGAAGGAGCCGAGGGAGAAGAACTCCTGACCTTCGGCGGCGATGTTCGAGTCGAAGACGACCTCTTCACCGGGCAGCGGTTCTTCGCCGACCTCCGGCGGGGTCCAGTCATCGGGACCGGAGATGGGGATCCGGACGCTGATGCCGTAGTCGAGTCCGGCCTTCGTGCGGGAGAAGTACCAATAGTTCCCGCGCCGGTTGGGCACGGACATGTCGGTCTCTTTGATGCGCGTTTTGATCTCGGTGAATATCGAGTTCTGGAGGCCTTCGAGGTGAGCGGTCTGCGCGCTGGTCCAGGCGTTCTCCGCTTCGAGGTGGGCGATGACCTCGGGCGATTCCTTCTCACGCATCCACTCGTAGTCGTCGATGAAAGTGTGGCCGTGATGAGTGCGCTCGAATGGGACCTTCTTCGCCACCGGCGCCGATGTCGGAGTCGCGGTCGTCGAGGTTGCGGAGTCGTTGCCGGAAGTTTCGCTCATGACGCCAGCCTATCCGCCGTCCCACGAACACCCGCACCTCGTCACTGCCTCACCCCTCGACACCACCAGGTGAGCAGAATGCACTCAACGCGCTCAATGAGCAGAAAGCGCAGAGTGAGCACAAGCACGCCGTTGACACTCAGCAACCTCTAAGGTGAGTCTCACATCACACCTGCCTTCAAAGGAGAAGTCCGTGCCAAAGGCGCCACCTCCCGAGGATTCCGTGTCGGAATCCTCTCATCCTTCGCGACGAACCTTCGGTCGCATCGCCTACGGGGCGATCGCCTTGGCGGCGATCGGAACGGCGACGACCTACTCGGTCAAGGCCGCCTCGGCGAAGGGTGACCTGTCATCGAATCTCACCCTCATCGCTCCGGCCGGCGCCGGCGGCGGCTGGGACGGGTTCGCTCGCGAGACCCAGCAGGCCATGCGCGTCGAGCGGCTCGCGAACAACGCCCAGGTCGTCAACATCCCGGGTGCCGGCGGCACCATCGGGCTCGGCAAATTCTCGACCATGCACGGTCAGGCGGACACGATCCTGGCCACCGGCACCGCCATGGTCGGCGGAATCGCCCTGAACAAGTCACCGGTCGGCTTCGACAACACGACTCTGCTCGCCCGAGTGGCCGAGGACTATGACGTACTCATCGCCGCCGCCGATTCTCCGCACAACACGATCGACGATGTCATCGGTGCGTGGAAGAAGGATCCGAAGGGATTCGTGTGGACGGGCGGTTCGGCCGGCTCGGTCGACCATCTGACCATCGCTCAGCTGGCGCTGCTCGGCGGGATCTCCGCCTCGGACATCACCTACATTCCGAAGTCCGGCGGCGGTGAAGCCATCCAGACTCTGCTTTCGGGCACCACCGATTTCGCCTCCTGCGGCTTCAACGAGGTCTCCGACCAGATCGAGGCCGGACGCGTCAAAGCCATCGGCGTGGCTGCACCCAAACGCATCGAGGGCTTCGACGACGTGCCGACCATGTCCGAACAGGGCTACGAGGTCACGCTGACGAACTGGCGCGGCTGGCTCGGAGCGCCGGACATCACCGGCGACGAATCCGCTCAGCTGCTCGACGTGCTGACGAAGACCCGCGACAGCGCCGCATGGAAGGACGCCCTCGATCGGAACAAGTGGACCGACGTGTGGCAGACCGGCGAGGAATTCGCGGAGTTCATCAAAGAAGACAGCTCCCGAGTGGAGAAGCTGCTGAAGGAGTTGGGACTGTGAGCGCACAGACGACGGCGAAGACGGAGCGGACGGGCCACCTCGGCGCGGGCACCTGGTGGCAGGGACGGTCAGGGCTCATCGTCCCCCTCATCATGGGGGCGTTCTCGACCTATCTGCTCATCGGCATCCTCACCATGGAGGTGCCTGCGGATGCGGACAAACCTGGCCCGCAGTTCTTCCCGACGATCATCATGCTCGTCGGCTACGCGCTGACGATTCTGCTGGTCATCGCCTATATCCGCAATCCCGAACCCGTCGATGTCGACGATGAGCTGCCGGCCGCGGCGAGGAGGACAAGGCGTTCTCGACTCCGGTCACGTCGGCGGTCTCGGCCTCTCGACTCTCTCCTCACGAAGAAGACGAGCCGGAGAAGGATCGAGCAGCTCTGGCCGCGGCGCGCAAAGCAGATGCGAAGCATCGCACGCACAGTGACTTCGTGTCCCTGGCCTGGGGCGCCGGCGGGTTCGCGGCGTTCGCGCTCCTCCTCGAATTCGCCGGATGGATCATCGCCGCAGCCCTGCTGTTCTGGTGCGTGGCTCGGTCGATGGGCTCGAAGAAGCCGCTGTTCGACCTCACTCTGGCACTGACGTTCTCGTCCCTGGTCTACATCGCCTTCGCGGTGCTGCTGGGGCTCAATCTTCCTTCGGGAATTCTGGGAGGTGGCTTCTGATATGGACGCCCTCATGTCCCTCTTCGAAGGGTTCACACACGCTCTGACGCCGATGAACCTGCTGTGGGTCCTCGTCGGCTGCTTCCTCGGCACCGCCGTCGGTGTGCTGCCGGGCCTCGGGTCGTCGATGGCCGTGGCACTGCTGCTTCCGATGACCTTCGCTCTGGATCCCACGGGTGCGTTCATCATGTTCGCCGGTGTCTACTTCGGTGGGCTCTTCGGCGACTCGACGATGGCCATCCTCATGAACACACCGGGTCAGGCCTCTGCGATCGCCTCGACGTTCGAAGGCCACAAGATGGCCAAGTCAGGGCGCGCCCCACAGGCTCTGGCTACGGCCGCGATCGGCGCGTTCATCGGCGGGTTCATCTCCTGCTTCCTCGTCGTCTTCGTCGCACCGGCTCTGGCCGACCTGTCGACGAGCTTCGGCCCGGCCGAGTTCTTCGCCCTCGCGCTCTTCGCCTTCGTCGCCACCTCCTCGGTGGTCGCCGATTCGGTGCTCAAGGGGCTCACGGCTCTGGTGCTGGGTATCGGCATCACCGTCATCGGCATCGACTCGGTCTCGGGTACAGAGCGGTTCACGCTCGGCGTCCCCGAGCTCTTCGACGGCGTCTCCCTGGTCACGGTGACCGTGGGTGTGCTCGCCCTCGGCGAGGTGTTCTTCATCGCCTCTCGCATCCGCCGTCAGACCAAGGACAACACGATCAATTCCTCGGGTCGTCCGTTCCTCTCGCGCAAGGAGGTCGGCGAGGCGCTGCCGGCATGGCTGCGCGGAACCGCGATCGGTCTGCCCTTCGGCGTCATCCCCGTCGGCGGTGCCGATGTTCCGACGTTCATGGCCTACGGTCTGGAGCGCAAGCTCGATTCCCGCCGGAAGGATCCGCAGTTCGGCAAGGGCGCAATCCGTGGTCTTGCCGCCCCCGAGGCGGCCGGATCGGCGACGACGGGCATCGCCATGGGCGCCCTGCTGGCACTGGGTCTGCCGATCTCGGCGACGGCGGCGATCATGTTGGCTGCCTTCCGTCAGTACGGCATCCAGCCCGGGCCGCTGCTCTTCGACCGCTCCCCCGAGCTGGTCTGGGGTCTGCTGGCGAGCTTCTTCGTCGCGATGATCGTCCTGCTCATCATCAACCTGCCGTTCGCTCCGCTGTGGGCGAAGCTGCTGAAGATCCCGGACCCGTACCTCTACGGCGGCATCGCCGTCTTCTGCGGACTGGGCATCTATGCGACTTCCGCCTCGACGTTCGAGCTGCTCATCCTCTTGGGCATCGGTGTGCTGAGCTTCGTGCTCAAGCGCTACGGTGTGCCGTTGGCGCCGCTGATGATCGGCATGGTGCTCGGACCCCTGGCCGAGTCGAACCTGCGCGATGCTCTGCTGGCCGCCGGCGGTGATGCGTCGACTCTGGTGTCGTCGCCGATCACGATCGTCATCTACGTCGTGCTCATCGCCGCTCTCGTCTACACCGGCATCGGCCGAGTTCTGGCCCGAAAGCGCCAGAAGCAGGCGACGTCAGGAGCATCGAACTCCACAGAGTCGATCAGCCTCTGACCCAGCGGCGGCACCTGGCCGTCGCTCAAGCCGAAGGGCGGCACCTGGCTGTCGTTCAAGCCCAAGCGCGGTTCGCCAGCCAACTAACCGTCGTTCAAGGCCAAGCGCGGATATCGAGACGCCTACGTCCCGATATCCGCGCTTCTGCTTGATCGAGGGTTGTCGGGCCAGCCACCCGCCGCCCGAGGGCCCGCTAACCCATCCGGTCAGCGGTCGGAACTGGCGCCGGCTCCCGGCAGGAGTCGCCCGGCCCCCTTGAGGCCACAGCTCGTGAGCACGGCGGCCACGAGGACGAGGACGACGGCCGCACCGGCGGCCCACTGCACGCCGAAGTCGAAGGCAGACACGGCCGCCTCGGTGATTCGTTCACCGGCTGCACCACTCAGCCCGGACGCGTATTCGAGCGCGGAGCCGAGCGTATCGAACTGAGCTCTGTCCGCTTTGTCCCCGATCGCGGACTGCAGCGCGGATCCGTACATGAAGGTCGAGAGTCCACCGAGCACGGTCGTTCCCATGACGGACCCGAATTCGTACGCGGTTTCCGATATCGCCGAGGCAGCTCCGGCCTTGTGAGCGGGGACTGCGGCGAGGATGAGGTCGTTCGTGATGACCTCGGCGGTGCCGAGTCCGATGCCGAGGATGAGGAAGGCCAGCAGCATTCCCATCACGGAGTGTTCGGAGGTGAAGGCGATGATGCCCATGCCGACCGCGTTGAGCGCGAGCGCGCAGGGCACGACGACGCGCGGTTCGAAGCGGGCGATGAGCGGCACTGCCAGATAGCCGGCCGCAACCGAGGTAATGAGCCCCGGGATGAGCACAAGGGCGGCGTCGATCGGTGAGAGTCCGAGCACGAGCTGGAGCAGCTGGGTGCCGAAGTAGAGGAACCCTGCCAGTCCCATGATGCTCAACAGGTTCGACACCACCGCCGAGGTGAACACGGAGTTCGCGAACAGACGGACGTCGAGCATCGGGTTCGGAGTGGCGAGCTGGCGGAGGACGAAGCTGGCTCCGGCGACGATAGCCACGGACAGGCTGAGCCAGAAGAGGAAGTCGGCGCCAGACGCCATGCTGTGTTTGATGGCAAAGACGAGCGGGGCCAGAGCAAGCATCGACAGAATGATGGAGAACGGGTCCAAGCGGCCGGGGTTCGGGTCGCGCGATTCGGGCAGCAGAATTGCAGCAGCGGGAATGAAGAGCGCGATGAGCGGCAGGTTGATGAAGAAGACCGAGCTCCAATGGAAGTGCTCGAGCAGGAAGCCGCCGACGATGGGCCCGAGTGCGGCACCACCGGAGAACATCGCGGCCCAGGTGGCGATCGCGATGCGACGGTCCTTGTCATGGTTGAAGATGTTGCGGATGAGCGACAGTGTCGATGGCATGAGGGTAGCGCCGAAGATGCCGAGCAGGGCGCGGGCGAGGATGAGCATCTCGGCGGAGGTGGAGAACGCCGCGAGCAGCGAGGCCGCACCAAAGCCGACAGACCCGATGATGAGCAGCTTGCGACGTCCGACCCGATCACCGAGGCTGCCCATGGCCACCAGCAGACCGGCGAGCATGAGCGCGTAGATGTCGACGATCCACAGCAGCTGCGTGCCCGTCGGATGCAGGCCGGTGCTGATGGCCGGGATCGCGAAGCCGAGGACCGTGTTGTCGATCGAGATCAGCAGCACGGGGATCATGAGCACCGCGAGTCCGGCCCATTCGCGCCGGCCGGCACGCAGCTGTGGAGTCAGTGTCGTCGTCATGGCATCAACTGTACCGTCTGGACGGTACAGTTGAAAATCGGTTGGAGTGCTGCAACCGAGATGCTCAGGTACTGCGCAGATACAGGCCCGGCCGCGCGAGGAATCCGAGCGGTCTCATGCATGCTTAGCTGGCAGAACACCAGGCACACGTCCGTCTCGTAAGTACAGCCATGGACTAGGCTCGTGGTTATGGCACGCAATCCGACCGCAACCAAGGAGAAGCTCCTCGACGCTTTCGATACGCTCCTCGACGAACACGGCACCGCCGGAGCGACTCTGGACGCAGTAGCGGCGAAGGCCGGAGTCTCCAAAGGCGGTCTGCTCTATCATTTCGGGTCGAAGGCCGAGCTCATCAAGGGCAGCCTGGAACGCCTCGACCAGCTGGTCGCCGAAGACGTCGAGGAGATGAACGCTGCCGGCGCGCGCCTCCACTACTACTACCTCGAGACCTCCGCCGAGGTCGGCACTCCCCTGGATCGCAGCCTCATCGCCGCCGGCTGCCTTGCACTCGAGAACGAGGACGCCAAGGCGGCTCTGCGTCGCACACGCGAAGCGTGGTTCGACGCTCTCAACAACCACCTCGGCGATGCTGATCTGGCGATGACGATTCAGCTCATCGGCGACGGAATGTACTTCAACCAGAACTTCGGGCTGTCACAGGATGAGGCCCTCGACCACGTGAAGCGAGTCCTCACGCGCCTGGGGCTCTAAGACGCCTACGCGCCTGGGGCGCCTGGGCAGCTGGGCCCCTAGATCAACTTCTCCTACGATCTGCGCACCTCCCCGGCAAGTGCACTTCCCTACTAGATGGGTGGGCGAAATGGTCACGTCCCGAGCAACAGAACGTGACCATTACGCCCACCTATGAGCGTCCACCCGATCGCCAAGAGCCGGATTCACCCCGAGCTCAGCTCAGGTGATGAACCTCCTGCAGTCCGTACACCGGGGTGTCGATTCCCTCGTGGCGAGCCTTGAGCTGGAGCGCCAGGTACAGCGAGTAGTGGCGGGCCTGATGCAGATTGCCGCCCATGAACCACAGGTTCTCCTGCTGGGTGGGCTTCCACATATTGCGCTGCTCACCCTCCCACGGGCCCGGGTCCTTCGTCGTCTCCGACCCCAAGCCCCAGCACTTGCCGACCTTGTCCGCGGTCTCCTGATCGACGAGGTCCGCGACCCACCCATTCATCGAACCATAGCCGGTGGCGTAGACGACGAGGTCAGCCGGCAGCTCGGTCCCATCGGAGAGGACGACGGCATCCTCGGTGAGGTGGTCGACCTGCCCCTTGGCCAGCTTCACTTTGCCGTCGGCGACGAGCTCGGCAGATCCGACGTCGATGTAATACCCCGACCCTCGACGCAGGTACTTGAGGAACAGCCCGGACTCATCGTCACCGAAGTCGAGGTCGAACCCGGCATCCTCCATCCGCTGGTAGAAGTCCTTGTCCGCTTCCTTGATCTGGTCGTAGAGCGGGATCTGGAACTCGTGCATGATCCGGTACGGCAGTGACGCGAAGATGAGATCCGCCTTCTCCGTCGTCACACCATTGGCCAGCGCGCGTTCGGAGTACAGGTCGCCCATCGCGATCTCCACGAGCGAGTCGCTCTTGACGATGTGCGTGCTCGAGCGCTGCACCATCGTGACGTCGGCGCCGTTCTCATACAGGGCGCCGCAGATGTCGAACGCCGAGTTGTTGCTGCCGATGACGACGACCTTCTTGCCAGCGTAGGCATCGGGGCCGGGGTGCTGTGAAGAGTGCTGCTGCTCGCCCTTGAAGATGTCCGAGCCGGGGAACGTGGGGATGTTCGGCTTGCCCGACATGCCCGTGGCCATCACCAGATGGGTCGGGCGCAGAGTGACCTTCTCCCCGTTTCGATCGACCTCGACCGTCCACCGGCCGGCCGCTTCGTCATATTTCGCCGACGCGGCTGTGGTCGATGACCAGTACGGAATCTCCATGATCTTCGTGTACGACTCCAGCCAGTCCGCGATCTTGTCCTTCGGCGCGAACACCGGCCAATTGTCAGGGAACTTCAGATACGGCAGATGGTCGTACCAGACCGGATCGTGCAGACACAGCGACTTGTACCGCGACCGCCACTGATCACCCGGACGCTCCCACCGGTCGATGACCAGCGAGGGCACCCCGAGTTGGCGGAGACGAGCGCCGAGGGCGATGCCGCCCTGCCCGCCACCGACGACGAGGATGTAGGGGTCGGCGGTCTTGCCCCAGGCGGCGTCCTCCTCGGCGAGCTTCTCCGACCAGCTCTTCCGCTCGGGATCGACTCCATGTTCGGCGCCTTTGACCCGGCGAGTGCCGCGCGGCTCCTCATGACCGGCGATCTCCTGCAGCGAGGTGAGCATGGTCCAGGCCTTAGTGCCGTCTTCGTCGATGAGGCGGACGAGCCCTTTTCCGCGCCCCACCGAGGTGGTGAAGGTGAACCAGGCTTCGGTCACTCCGTCGGCAGTTGCCGCCGGCTCGCTGAGTTCGAACTCCTCCGGCGAGACGCGGTCGAGGTTATGGGTGAGCAGGTCGGTGACCCCATCGGGATTCTCCACCGTCTTGAGATTCCAAGTGAAGGACACAAGGTCTCTCCAATAGCTGTCCGTGGCGAACAGTCCGGCGGCGGCCGGAATATCCCGGCGGCTCAAGGCCGATTCAAAGTCCTGCAGCCACCTCATTGCGATGTCATCGGCAGTCAGCTGGGGACGGTCGAGCGTCGTTGTCATCTTTCCTCCTCGTTGAGTTCAGTGACTCCAAACTAGGACGGACGCTCACGGCTCGGAAGAGTTGCATCGGATTGCATCGCTCGCACCGAGGCGGGATTCTCACAGACGCATCGACCCCATGGTCAGAGGTGCGTTCCCGTCTTATACTCAAGGCATGCTTCAGCCGGATCTGGCGCATCTCGCCAGAGATCTGACACGCATTCACGATGCTGTGATCACCGGGGCGTCTCCCCCGGTGCAACCGCGCGCGCTGGTCAGGCGCTCGTGGGATCGAATGCTGCGCTTGGGGCTGGACCCGGATGGCGCGAATGCGCGGGTCGTCGCCGATGAGACTGAGTTGGAGACTCGGCGAAGGAATTCGCGGCTGCGGCTCGTCGTCGAGGAGATGCGGTCGGTGCTGCTGCGGGCTCCGGATGCGGCTCCGTTCATCCTCGTCGTCACCGATGCCGATGGCGTCATTCTGTGGCGTGATGGTGCGGCGTCCGCGAGGCGCCAAGCCGATGAGCTCGGATTCGTCGAGGGAGCGCATTGGTCCGAAGCCAAGGTCGGCACGAATGCCATCGGCACGGCGCTGACGGAGGAGGCACCCGTCCAGCTCTTCTCCGCCGAGCACTTCGAAGCGTCTCAGCATCCCTGGTACTGCAGTGCCGTCCCCGTGCACGACCCGCATGACGGGACCCTGTTGGGAGTCGTCGATATCAGCGGCCCGGCGATGACTCTTCACCCTGCTGTGCAGTCGTTGGTGACGACGGCGGTGCGTCTGGCCGAGGCCCGGCTGATGATCGCTCAGCAGGAAGCGCTGAACACTCTGCGCGATCGGATGTCGGCGATGCTCGCCGGCACCTCCGGTCCGGCCCTCGTCGTTGATGAAGCAGGATGGGTGGCTTATCAGCAGGGCGTGCGCAGCCGCGACCGCATCGAGGTGCCGGCCGCCGACCGTTCGATCCTCATCCCCGGTGCAGGCCTATGTCTGCCGGAGAAGATCACCGGTGGATGGCTGCTGCGGCCCACCGGCGATCGTCGGGCGTCGGTGACTCTGCGGATGAGGCAGGATCCGCCCGTTCTCGATATCCATTCCGGCACCGATCCTTTGGTCGTTCCGCTCACGCCACGGCGGGCGCAGATTCTGGCGGCGGTCACCTCGGCGGGGTCTGCCGGTATCAGTGCCGCCGACCTCAGCCAGCGCCTCTACGGGGACGGCGACCATGTGATCACCGTCCGCGCAGAGGTCTCGCGTCTGCGCCGATCGGTCGGTGCCCTGCTCGCCACCCGGCCCTACCGGTGGGCCGAAGGCGTCGACGCGCGGGTGGAGTGAGGGTCAGTCGGCCGCCGCCCCGCGGTAGCTCCCGACCGACCACAGCACTCCTTCTGGATCCTGGATGGCGAAGTCGAGTGATCCGTAGTCCTGTTCCGTCAGTCCCGTGACTTCGGTGGCGCCGGCGGCGAGCGCACGCGCGTGGAGCTCACGGACGCTTGCGGAGGCCAGGTACACCGACCCCGAGGCGACTCCGGTCTTCGTCATGACCCCGCCGTCATCGCGGACGGACCCGAGCATCACTCCCCCGCCCTCGGGCCAGGCCAGCTCCGCGTGATCGACGCGGTTCGGGTCGTCGGCGTTCGTGTACTCGGCGACGACGTCGAAGCCGAGCGCCTCCTGGAGAAATGCGATCGCGGCTTTGGCATCGTGATAGCGGAAGGTGGGCCAGACGTTGGCATGGTTCTCGGACATGGTCACTCCTGAGGTCGTCGCAGTTGGAATTCCATCATCGACGCGCACCCACCTATACGTCTTGGACAAATGGGAACAGGTCATCCCCTCGCCGAGGCGGCCCCCACCGAATCTGTCCCCTCAGTCCGGGTCCGGGCCACGTCATCGGCGGCCAGCCACCGGCTGGGGCTGAGACCGACGAAATCCTGAAAGTCCCGGTTGAGGTGCGCTTGGTCGGCATAGCCGCAGCTCACAGCGATCTCTGCCAAACTGCCCCGGCCTTCCAGGATGAGCCTCCGCGCCCGATCGAAGCGGACGATGCGGGCGGCGTCCTTGGGTCCGATCCCGTATTCGGATCGGAACTGGCTGCCCAGATGGCGCCTGCTCCATCCGACGTGATCGGCGACGAGGGAGACGGGCAGACCGCCATGGCTGTCGGCGATCCGATGCCAGGCGGCGGCCACCTCGGTGCGCGGACGATTCGCGTCATCGATCGTGCGCATGAGCACGTCGTCGATGGCGGCGAAGCGGGCGGACCATTCGGTCTCCAGGTTGACCCGCTCGTGCAGTTCCGCGGCCAGCGGCCGGGAGATCCGCGCAAGGTCGACGCTGTGGTGGGCGAATTCTGCGGCGGGGATTCCGAAGAACGCCCGTGGAGCCGACGGGCTGAAATTGATCTGGATTCCCGACATCGCACCGGGGTGGGCGATGAGCGTCGAGCGCAGGTGAAGGCCGGCGAGCAGCACGTCGAAATGCTCACGGCTGCCGGTGAGGGCATCGACCTGGCACAGTGGTTCGTCGATCGAGACGATGAAAGTCAGAGTTCCCGATGGCAGTCCGAGGTGCGTCCCGCGGGGACGCCGGAGATGTCGTAGCCGACGTAGTCACCCACGAACGGCCGCAGACTCGGGTGAGGCCGGCCGATCAGGTCGTCAGTGCGCGACGCGGACATGGCGCCAGTGTAGACCCGCGAGTGCGGGCGGGTAGGCGTGATCGGCCCGGCCCGTCACGATCGTTCGACCACGCCCCAGATCGGGTCGGTGAAAGTCCGGTCGAGATCGAGTCCGAATTCTCCACGGAGAACGGCGGCGAAGTCGGCGGCATCGGTCACCGTCCGCTCAATGCGTTCGGGCTCGTCACCGGGGCGGAGGCTGCGCAGCTCGCCACCTTCGAGCGACACTTTTCCGCCGCTGTCGAACGTCCTGGCCACCACCGGTGCGCCGGTGAAGCGCGTGCCGGGTTTCGTCGCGGTGAACCAGTTCGACACCTCGAGGTCGGATTGTTCACGTGGGACATCCGCGAAGGCATAGACGGTGCGGAACTCCTGGTCAGCACTGGTCCGCAACTGCAGCGCCCAGTCGGCTTCCGCTCGCATCGCCGGTGCCAGCACGGTGTCGGCCGGGACGATCCTGTGCTCTCCGTGCTCTGTCGTCCGCGGTTTCGACTCCGCCTCGAGTGCGAGTGCAGACTGCGGCGTCCCACCGCCGAACCCCGGGTCGACGAGGAAACGCCGACCCTTGATCTCGACGATCGTCGCCTGGTGGGTCAGCGGTCCGGGCGCGGACCTCCCGTCGCCGAGGTGAACGCGGGCGAGGATCGGGTGCGCGCTCAGCCCGAGCTCTCGGAGCACGGCGCGGATGAGTGTCGCGTGTTCGTGGCAGTAGCCGCCGCGGCCGGCGTCCAAGAGCTTCGCCGTCAGTGAGTCGAGGTCGGTGGGAATGCCCCGCGACTCCCCTGCCGCGCGTGCGGCGATGACGTCGAGGTTCTCGAAGCAGATCGACCGGACGTGGGCGGCCAGCAGCTCATCGAGGAGGTCGACGATGTCGTCGATCGTCCCGAGCGCCCGACGGCGCAGTCCGTCCTCCGAGCTGTCGAGTCCGAGCCGGTCGGCATACCGGGCTGCAAGCGATGACGGTGTCATTTCCGGTGCTTCCATTCCGGGCGCGTGCTCACGCCCACGGTTGGGGTCGGAGTCCGTGGGCTCCGCGATAGTTCGGCGACGTCGGCTGCTCCCACTCGCCGAGGAGGTCCTCGGGGAGCCGATAGACCGTGACCTTCAAAGGGTGGCAGTTCTCCACCGGGTCTTCGGCTCCGTCCCCGAACATGGGCGCGGAGAGATCACCGCCGGGGCAGGTGGACAGGGCCGCGAGCACGTCCTGTTCGGCGAAGAATTCGAAGTGGTCTCCTGGTCGTGCTGGACAGGTCTTCATGAAGTATTCGTCGTTGTCGTTCAGTCCTGTGCATTGGAAGACATTGAGCACATCGTGGACGTCGAATTCGGTGAGGCCGTACGGCAGGATCGCTCGGACGAGGTTGGAATGGCAGTGATAGTCGAAGTCGACGCCGCTGAGCATCTGCGACACGTAGGGATCGCAGCGGGTGCCCAGTGTGTCGTGCACTCGGCCGCCCTCCTGGTCGGTGCCGTAATCGGCCAGGGTGTCCCCGACGATTGTGGCCATCGGCCGCAGGAACGGCAGCGTCGACCACAGACGGTCGAAGGTGGAGACGTGTGCGGCCTGCAGCTGTCGGGTCCGTGCCGCCCAGAATCGCTCCCTGGGGTCGTGGCGATTCCACAGGTTGAGGTCGCCGACCTGCGGACCGTCGACAGTGGAGATGCGGCAGACATGGCCGGCGGGGATGTCCCACGCCTGTCCGGAGCGGATGGGGATGGTGAACTCGTCGATGATTTCCCGGGAGTCGGTGTCCTCACCGATCTGTGAGTAGAAGTCACTGTCGACTTCGAGCGCGGGGCCCTGATAGGCGGCTTCCTGCAGACGGTTCTGAGTCATTGGACGCGTCCTCCTCCGTGGCTGTGTTGCCTGCAACGATGCCAGCTTCTGACCGGCTGTCCAAGACGGTGGTCGTCGGGTCTATGCTGAAATCAGAGAGCCGACGCAGGTGAATGAGCCACGCCGTCGGATGCACCGAACCGCGTGGACCGAGCAGTGGGAGGTCGAAATGGCTGGCGAGAAGATCGACCTCGAGATGCAGGACACGGGGGAGTTCCTGGCCAGCATCCGCTCAACGACGGGAACCGACGAGATCGTTCTGATGTTCGACGATGCCGAAGAAGTCTCGGACGGAGTCTTGGGCAATGACGAAGCCTCGGTCCGTGCGACCGTGGACTTCCTCCTCAGCCATCAGCCCTCCGGGGACTTGCCGGACCGGATCGACCTCGTCGACATCGCCGCCGCTTACGCCGGCGCCATCGAGTCCATCAGCAAACTGCGGGGATAGCATCCCGCATCGTTGTGCAGACAGCGAAGGGCGGGGCCGACATGGTCTGTCAGCCCCGCCCTCAACTGTTCAGTTCTGTTGAGACCTCAGTCCAGCAGGTCGTGGCGCACGATCGACTGTTCGCGATCAGGGCCGACGCCGATGACCGACATCCGGCAGCCCGAGAGCTCCTCGAGTGCGAGCACGTACTTCTGCGCATTCTCGGGAAGGTCGTCGAAGGTGCGGGCCTTCGTGATGTCCTCGCTCCAGCCGTCGAAGTACTCGAAGATCGGCTTCGCGTGGTGGAACTCGGTCTGCGACACCGGCATCTCGTCCTGGCGCACTCCGTCGACGTCGTAGGCGACGCAGACGGGGATCCGGTCGATGCCGGTGAGCACATCGAGCTTCGTGAGCACATAGTCGGTGAAACCGTTGGTGCGTGCGGCGTAGCGGGCGATGACCGCGTCGTACCAGCCGCAGCGGCGCGGACGTCCGGTGTTGACTCCGAATTCTCCGCCGGCCTTCTGCAGGTATTCGCCCATCTCGTCGAAGAGTTCGGTGGGGAACGGGCCGGCTCCCACGCGTGTGGTGTAGGCCTTGACGATGCCGACGACGCGGTTGATCCGCGTCGGTCCGATGCCCGTTCCGACGCAGGATCCGCCGGCGGTCGGGTTCGACGAGGTGACGAACGGGTAGGTGCCGTGGTCGACGTCGAGCATCGTCGCCTGGCCGCCCTCCATGACGACGACCTCACCGCGGTCGAGCGCCTCGTTGAGCATGAGCTCGGTCTCGGCGACGTACGGGCGCAGCCGTTCGATGAAGGGTTCGAAGTATTCGACGATCTCTTCGACGGACACAGCGCGCCGATTGTAGACCTTGACGAGCAGTTCGTTCTTCTGCCGCAGGGACCCTTCGATCTTCTGCCGCAGGATGGATTCGTCGAAGACATCCTGGACGCGGATGCCCAGGCGCCCGATCTTGTCCATGTACGCCGGGCCGATGCCGCGGCCGGTGGTGCCGATGGCGCGCTTGCCGAGGAACCGCTCCGTCACCTTGTCCAGCGTCTGGTGGTACGGCGCCACGAGGTGGGCGTTCGCCGAGATCCGCAGCTTCGAGGTGTCGGCGCCGCGGGACTCGAGCGCATCGATCTCCTCGAAGAGCGCCTCGAGGTTGACGACGACGCCGTTGCCGATGACCGGGGTGACGTTGGGTGAGAGGATACCGGCGGGCAGAAGCTTGAGTTCGTACTTCTCTCCTCCGACGACAACCGTGTGGCCGGCGTTGTTCCCACCATTGGGCTTGACCACGTAGTCGACGCTGGTGCCGAGGATGTCGGTGGTCTTACCTTTACCTTCGTCGCCCCACTGAGCGCCGACGACAACGATTGCTGGCATGAGAGTGCTTCACCTCGAAGTGAAAAGGGGATGTCATTACTCGCTAAGTCTACTGGGTCACACCGACACAGCCGCCATCGGGAGCATTCCCTCACCGAGGCGGCCGCGGGCAGGAGACCCGAAGCTCCCACCCGCGGCCGCACCGAGACCCGATCCCGGTCTCACTCCATGCTCATGCCCTTGGCCGGGGCGATCCGCGACATCGACCTCGCCGGTATCGCCGAGGCGAGAACGGCGGCGAGCACTGCGGCGACGCCGATCAGCCCGATCTGCACCCACGGCACGGACAGTACCGGATTCGCCGAGGCAGGCATCATCGATGCCGTTCCGACCCAACCGAAGAACGTCCCGACCCCGGCTCCGACGATGAGTGCGATGACCGTCATGAGCAGCGATTCGATCGTGATCATCCGCGACATCGCAGCTCGGGTGAATCCCAGCGCCCGCAGCAGGGCACCCTCTCGGCGTCGTTCGATGACCGAGAGCGTGAGAGTGTTGCTCACTCCGATCACGGCGATGACCACCGCGGCCGCCAGCAGTCCGAGCACCACGCTCAGAGCGACCTGGAATATCGAGGCGAAATCCGCCCGATACTGTGCCGCAGTCGCATCGGCTGAGGCACCGACGGCGTCGAGTTCTGAGGTCAGGGCCTCGATCTGCGAACTCGAAGCGTCATCGGCGATCTTCGCCCAGGTCTGTTCGGCCACTTCGTCGCCGGCGCCCGCCTCGAGGGTCTTCGCATCGGCACCGCTGACAAGGGCCTCCGCGGGACGCGAAGGAGGTCTCGATCGTGAGATCGAGATCCTGCTCGCCGAGGCGGACGGTCGCGGTCTGTCCGTCGACATCAGTTTCCGCCTCGTCGAGTCCCACCGATCTCGGGTCGATGAGGATCGTGCCCTCATCGACGTCGTAGCCGTCGCTGCGCAGGACCGGGGAGCCGGCGGCCGCCTCGGCGCTGGTGATCGCCACATCGCCGGTCCCGTCGGTCCCGTCGACGCTCACCGAGGCGGTGGGCGCCGGAACGTTCTCGCGTTCCTCGACGATCGGCGAATCATCGAGCACGGAGGCGATCTTCGCGTCGTCGGCACCGTCTTGCCCTGCCGTGGAGACCACGAGGTCGACCGGGGTGTCCTCGGCAGTGGCGAGTTCGAGGGTTCGCTGCAGGCTCGAGGAACCGACGACCACGGCTGTGACGAGGGTGATTCCGATGAGCAGGGCACCCGTCGTCGAGGCGGTGCGTCCTCCCGCTGTGCTCGCCGACCGTCCGGCCAGCTTCACCGCCGGGGAGCGCCGGGTGATGAGGCCGACCGCGCCGGCGAAGAGCGCCACCAGCGGCGGCACGAAGACCTTCGCACCGACGAGGAGGGCGACGAAGAGGGCGAAGCAGCCGACGATGCCGAACAGCACGGACTGGCTCGTCGTCCCGAGCAGGCACAGACCGATTCCGCCGATGCCGAGCACGAGCGACAGCGTCAGTCGCACCCATCGGATGCGCGGGACGGCCGCAGGCACATCGACCGGGCGGAGTGCCTCGATCGGGGGCACCCGAGAGGCCCGGATCGCGGGGATCAGACCCGCGGCGACGGTGACGAGGATACCGACGACCGGCCCGACGACGAACGCCGCAACGGACGGTGACATCTGGGCGAATTCCGGCATCCAGAACGCTCGGACCACGGTTGAGAGTCCCCAACCGATGAGGAGACCGAGTCCGACGCCCAGCACGGATCCGACGATCCCGAGGCTGAGGCTCTCCACCACCGCGGCCCCGCGCACCTGCCTGCGTGAGGCACCGATTGCGCGGAAGAGCGCGAGGACTCTTGTGCGGGAGGCGACGAGGACGTTGAACGTGTTCGAGATGACGAGTGCCGCGACCCCCGCGGCCAGCAGGCCGAAGGCGATGCCGATGGTCGAGAGCATGTCGGAGGTCTTCGACAGCGACTCGATCTGCTCCTCGACGACCTGGTCGACGGTCCGGACGACACGTCGGCGCCGGCATCGGCGAGAGCGGATTCGACCGCCTCGGCGAGCCCTGCGCGATCGCTCCCATCGTCGGCGACGACGCGGATGGAGTCGGGCACGAGCTCACCCGGGGCGCTCTTGAGCCCGCCGTCGGTGAGGTAGAGATTCATCCCCGCCGCCGAGGAGCCGGGCATGATGCCCGAGACCGAGTAGCTCGGGCCGTCTGCGGCGGACCGCCGAGCCCCGTCGAACTCGGCGAGTGTGATGCTGTCACCGACGCCGACCCCGAGAGTCTTCGCGTCAGCTTCGCGGAGCATGAGTTCGTCATCCGAGTCCGGGGCGGTGCCATCGACCGTCTCTGTCTGTCCCTGCGGGAGGTTCGTCGCCGATCCCGTCACCGAGGTGGACCCCGCCGAGACTGCGACGAAGGCGGACTCGGTGAGCTGGGCGGACTCGACCCCATCGACGTCGGCCACCGTCTGACGCATGGAATCGGTGAGCGGTGAGGCCTCATCGGCTGCAGCGGCCGGATCGTCGGGTTCGTCCGCGGTGATCGCGACGTCGGCGCCGGCCCATTCGGCTTGGACCTGGTTGCGCAGGGTGTCGCCGAAGGCCTGGGAGAACAGGAGCGCCGCGACGATGAAGGCCACTGACACGGCGATCGCGATCATCGCCGCACTCAGACGCCCGGAGGCGCTGCGGAGGTTGGACCAGGCGATGCGGATCATCGGGCACCTCCGCCCGTCGGCGCGGTTCCGGCTGCAGACCCGGGCCCGGCCGAACCGCCGGCAGATGCAGCTCCCGAAGCCGCCGAGCTTGCCGTGACATTCATCAGGGCGGTGGCCACGGATTCCGGGTCCGGTTGGGCGAGCTCACCGGCCAGTCGTCCGTCGGCGAGCAGCACGACACGGTCGGCACGGGCTGCAGCTCGGGGATCGTGGGTGACCATGACGACGGTCTGACCGAGTTCATCGACCGAGGCGCGCAGGATGTTCAGCACCTCTTCACCGGAGTTCGAGTCGAGGTTGCCGGTGGGCTCGTCGGCGACGAGCACATCGGGCTGGGCGACGAGTGCCCGAGCGACGGCGACTCTCTGCTGCTGTCCGCCGGAGAGCTCGTGCGGCCGGTGCCCCAGGCGCTCGCGCAGACCGAGCAGGTCGACCATGCGGTCGAAGATGCGGCGGTCGGTCTTCTGCCCCGACAGCTGGGAGGGCAGCAGGATGTTCTCCTCGGCACTCATCGCGGGCACGAGGTTGAAGGACTGGAAGACGAAGCCGATGCGGTCGCGGCGCAGCGCCGTGAGCTTGCGGTCGTTCAGCCGTGAGATCGCCGTGCGTCCGATGAAGACCTCTCCCGAGTCCGGGGTGTCGAGGCCGGCGAGCATGTTGAGCAGCGTCGATTTGCCTGAGCCGGACGGTCCCATGATGGCGGTGAAGCGTTCGGCTTCGATGTCGAGGCTGAGGTCGTCAAGCGGACGGACCTGCGCGTCCCCTCTACCGTAGGTTTTGCGCAGTCCGATGGCTTGGATAGCCAGCCTCGGTGCGGGGCTCGAACCCTGGCCCCGAGTCGACCCTTGCGCGGGGGTCGGGGATGAGGTCGGGGAAGGATGGGCATCGGTGTATGTCGCTGATGTGTTCATGCCTCCAGCTTCGTCGCCGGGCCCACCCTCCCACATCGGACCTGAGGATGGTCTTCGCCGCAGAGCGCCGAGGCGGCCGTGGCCCGACCGTCATACCTGAGGATGATCTCGGGTTCCCTTGAGCGACCTGCTTGCCGATGATGAAATGGTCTCGAGCGGTCAGCCCGGGCGCGTGCGAGGTGCTTCCGGCTCAGTCCCCTGCCCCGACGAGACCGGCTTCGTAGGCGAACACGACGCCTGCACACGGTCGCGGGCCTCGAGTTTCATGAGGATCCGACCGACGTGGGTCTTCACGGTCGGCTGCGCGAGAAAGAGCCGCTCGCCGATCTCGGTGTTGCTCAGCCCGGTGGCAATGAGCACGAGAACCTCGGTCTCGCGCTGAGTCAGTGACTCCAACCGACGCATATCGGCCGCATCGAGACGGCTCGCACCGGCCCGTCGGGACGCATCCGCGCTACCGTTGCTCTGCATCCCCGGTTCGCTCAGTGCAGAGGCGCTGCCCTCGGATGATGCAGACTCACCGTCGCCGGGCAGGGTGGGCGCAACGCCCCCGGCCGATGTCGCATCGGTTTCCGAGGCCACCGACTGCGGAGCCGAATGGGGCGGATCCCCCGCGCCGAGGTGGGGCAGGAGTCGTGTCTCGAGCAGTCGCCTGGTTGTGGTGGGAGCGATGACGGCACCGCCGTCGACGACGGTGCGGATCGACTCGAGGAGCACCTCGGGCAGGGTGTCTTTGAGCAGAAAGCCTGACGCACCGGCCCGCAGCGCACGCAGGGCGTAATCGTCATCGTCGAAGGTGGTCAGCACGATGGTCTTCGGGGGACGGATCGCCCCATCGTCGGCGAGAGCGAGGATCCGCTGGGTCGCTTCGATGCCGTCGATACGGGGCATCCGAACGTCCATGAGCACGACATCGGGTTGATCTTGCACGACGATGTCGAGACCTGCCGCACCGTCGCCGGCCTGTCCGACGACGGCGAGGTCCGGTTGGGAGTCGATGACCATGGCGAAGCCCGCCCTCACGAGGGCCTGATCATCGACGAGCACGATGCGAAGCGGCCCGCTCTCCTGAGCATCAGTCCGACCGTGCACTGTCGCCCCGCCATCGGCGCTCATCGGCTGCTCTCCTCAACTTCGGCGATCTGATTCTCTCCCGCCTCGGCGGTCTGCCCTGCTACGGCTGTCTGCCCGGTTCCGGCAGACCCATTCTCCCCATGGTCGGACGAATCATGGGGGCCGGCGCCCGGAGTGACGCTGGGACCGGCTTCGGGTTCGGGACTGGGCACGGGAGCGGACAGCGGCAACCTGGCCTCGACGAGGAATCCCGTGGTCGTTCCGAAGGCGCTTCCTGTGACAGTGCCGGAGGAGAACCCGGGCTTCGCGTCGGTGTGTCCTTCGGACCGGTCCTTCACTCCGGTCGAACGGATCGGCCGGGCCATGAGCGTGCCGCCGTAGAGCGCAGCGCGTTCCTGCATGCCGACGATTCCGTATCCACGGCCGTGGGTCGTATTCCGTGCCGGATCGTCGGCTCCGTGGCTGTCGGCTTCTCCGCTCCTGCGGCCTGTCGCGTTTCCGGTTCCGTTGTCGCTGATCCGGGCGACGAGCTCTGCGTCCTCGGTCAGCAGCTCGACATGTGCCCGGGCACCGTCCCCGGCATGTTTGAGCACATTCGTCAGCGCCTCCTGAACGATGCGGTAGACGGCGAGCGACGCTCCTTCGGCCAAGCGGCCGCGGTCGACGTCATCCAGTTCGGTCACCGAGACCGGAAGCCCCGCCGATCGCACATCGGCGATGAGGGAGCCGATGTCGGCGACGCCGGCCAGCGGCGACGAAGAGCGCTCGTCGTCCTCCTCGGCGCGGAGGAAGCCGAGCAGCGACCGCGTCTGTGCCAAGGCTTCCCGTCCGGTCTGTGCGATGGTCTCGAGGGCTCCGACCGCGACGGCCGGATCGGTCTTCGCCGCATAGCGTCCTCCGTCGGCTTGGGCGATGACGACGGACAGGGAATGGGCGATGACATCATGCATTTCGCGGGCGATGCGCATGCGTTCGGCATCGGCGGCCAGCCGGGTCTCGGATTCGCGTTCGCGCTCCAGCAGCCGATTGCGCTCCCGGATGCCCTCGATCTCGCGGCGGCGACGGAATCCGACTCCGCCCAGGAGCCAGGCAATGAGCACGATCGAAGCACACAGCGCCACGACGACGACCAGCAGCACGTATTCGCCGAAAGCCAAGGGTCGCGGGTTCGCGCCGATCGTCGCCTGCAGGGACACGAGATAGAGCCACCCGCCCAGGAAGAGCGCGCCGAGGAGGCCCAGGACGAGCACGATGCGACCGTGGTTGCGTGTCCCCCACGCCGTCGTCGAATACACGGTGATCGGCACGGCGACGATGCCGAACGTCGGTCCCATCATCGTGAGCACGGTCAGCAGGCAGCCGACGGCGATGAGCGAGGAGCTCAGCAGCGGGGCAGTGCGCCGCAGTCCCAGCGGCAGAGTCTGGAGCAGAACGATGCCGACCTGCACTGCCACGGGCACCAGGGCGATCTCGCTCCGCTCGGCCTGGGAGGAGGTGAAGACGACAGTCAGATAGGTGATCGGCAGAGCCCAGAGCAGTGAGTCGACGATCCAAGGATGAGCAGTGAGGGTGCGACGGATGCGGTCGACGCGGTCGGGGGTGCGCTGCTGCGGCTCCGGGCGGTGGCCCTCGGTCCGGATCGATCGATTGCTCATGTCGGCCATGGTAGTTCTGCGCCGCCGGACTCACATCATACTCAGGGCTGATCCGAGCAGACGATGCCCGCCGCGGCGCTCGCCCACGGGACCGTACTCACTCGGGAGCGTCAGATCGCCGAGACGGCTCCGCCGTCACGCACCACCCCGACTCGCCGAGGAGGTCCTTCCCTAGCGCGCGATCCCGGACCAGCAGCCGCGTCTCTCCCGCTCGGCGAGGATCTGCTCGCGGAGGATATCCGCGTGCCCGCAGTGTTGGGCGAGCTCCCGCAGGACATGGAGGAGCACCCAGCGGAGCGGCATCGGCCCAGCCGGATGACCGGTGAGCACGGTGTCGAGATCCATCCCCTCGATCGCGGAATGCGACCGCTCCACGGCAGCCCGGTAGTCAGCTGAGACGCTGGCGATCGTGTCCGAGGAGTCGAGGAGGAATGAGTCCTTGGAATCGTGCGGAAGCCCGTAGTCGACGCGGCTGCGACCGGTGACCGCCTCGCCGAACCAGACGGTTTCGACGAACACCGCGTGTTTGAGCAGGGACAGCAGGCGGGTTCTGCTCGGCACGAGGGATCGCCTCGCCTCCTCCTCGCTCAGGTCGGCGAGGCTCCCGAGCAGATGCTGTCTGTTTTCGTCGATGAACGCTGTGAACTGCACGCCGAGGTCGGACTCACGCACGTCGAAGGGTCGGATCGTCGGACTGCCGCCATCGGCACCTGCACCTGTCATGTCCCCACTGTAGGGCCGCCTCGGCGAGGGAGGGCAGATCCGATCGCCGACTCGCCCGAAATCGCAGGCGATCAGCATCCTTGTCCGGCGAGTCACCCGGACCTATGCTGAAATGACCCACGTAACCCGTCGTTCGGGCAGGAGCCTTGGCATTGTCGCCGGAGCCGTCGACTTCAGGGCATCACCGCTCAGAGGAGGTCGCTCATGTCCACCACATCAATGCATCCGGCCACGAGTGCTTCGCAGAACCAGCCCGACAATCAGACACGGTCCCCCGCGCTGCCCTACGCACGCCGTCACGACCAACTCGTCGGATCCGTCATCGATGCCTCCACCACGGTGCTGGCCCAGTATCACCATGACATCGTCAAGTTCGGCATGGGGGCACCGGCCCCGGACATGCTCCCGGCTGCGGACTTCGCCCGCATCGCCGCGCAAGTCTTTTCGCCGGAGAACTTCACGTATGGGGAGACGAAGGGTGAGCCCATCCTCATCGAGGCCCTCCACGACTACCTCGCCGCCACCGAACAGATCCCGCCCGAGCAGCAGGGGAACCGCGACCGCCTCCTCATCACCTCCGGCGGCATGCAGGGACTCGATCTCGGGTTCAAACTCTTCGTCACCCCAGGTGACCTCGTCGCCTGTGAGTCGCCGACGTACACGAACGGTTCGGCCACGGCCATGAGCTATGAGGCGGAGATCCTCGAGATCCCCGTCGACGAAGAAGGTATGCAGATCGATGTCCTCGAGGAGCACACGAAGCGCACCGGGCGCGCACCGAAGGTCGTCTACACCGTCCCGACCTTCCAGAACCCGGCCGGAGTGACGATGTCGCTGCCGCGTCGCGAACGCCTGCTCGAGTTCGCCCACCGCCACCGGTCGGTCATCATCGAGGACAACCCGTACGGAATGCTCCGCTTCGAAGGTCAGTCCCTGCCGGCGCTGAGCGACCTCAGCCCGAACGATCCCCTCATCTTCGGGGTGCGCACGTTCTCGAAATTCGTCGCCCCAGGTCTGCGGGTCGGGTGGATCGACGTCGACCCGGAAGTCCGCGAGCTCGCCGTCAACGCCAAACAGACGATGGACTCCTGCGCCCCCGTCCCCAACCAGCACCTCATCGCCCGCTGGCTGACCGAAGGCGGTGCCGAATCACACGTCGAGGTCCTGCGCAAGGCGTACCGCGAGCGGAAGATCGCCATGTCAGAAGGCCTTGAGAGGCTCTTCCCCGGCGAGATCCGAGCCACCGATCCCGACGGCGGATTCTTCCTGTGGGTGACCTTCGAGGACGAATCCATCAACACCGAAGATCTCATGACCACCGCGCTCGAGGAGGGCGTGGCCTACATCCCCGGTCCCGCATTCTCGCCGGCCGGGAACTTCTCGAATGCGCTGCGGCTGTGCTTCGCCTCGGCGGCTCCCGATCGCATCGACGACGGTCTCGAACGTCTCCGCCGGGCCGTCGATCGGTACCGCGCGGAACGCTGAGCACCACGACGACACCCTCGCCGAGGCGGCTCTGACCTCACCCGACCACGACGTCGGGCACTCCCGCAGTGGGAACCGTCTCGGTGCTCGATGTCAGAGCTCGCCGAGGCGGCCGATCCATTGGATGAGGAGCTGAGTCTCCGTCGCGCCGAGAATGTCCGGGTTCGCCGCAGCACGTTCGATGACGGCATGGCCCAGACGACCGTCTCCCGGTTCGCCCTGTCCAGTTCCGGTGATGGCGGCGAGTACGCCTTCGCGCACGCCGGCTGAGAGTTCGGGATCATTCCTGCCCTGAATGATCAGCCGCAGGGTGACGCCGATATTCGTGGCGAGCACATGAGCGGCGGCCTGCTTGTGGCCGACGACGAGTCGCCCCTCCTGTTCGGCTTTGAGCGTCAGACCGCGCAGAATCTCGCTCGGCTTCGACTGCGCCTCGGGTGAATAGCCGGGCCTGACCTTGCCGTACATGAGGGTATAGAACCCCGGGTTCGCCAGGCCGAAGGCGACGTGGGCGTCCCACCCCAGACGCAGATCCTGGATCGGGTCGCCGCTGGATTCGGTGGAGGATTTGGCTGACAGATACATGTCGAAGCCACGGTCGACGACGGCCTCGATCAGGCCCTGCTTATTGCCGAAGAAGTGATACAGAGTGGGCATCTTGACCCCCGCCGCGTCGCAGACCGCGCGCAGAGAGAAGTCCTCTCCGGGCGCGGCGGCAATGAGGTCGGCGGCCGCTTCGAGCAGGCGGGTCCGTGTATCCGTTTCCTCAACTTCTGTCATATCGCTATATTATAGTGTACCGTCGATATAGTCTGATGTAACAACGATACGGAGGTTGAAACCATGACCGAACAGACTCTGCAAGGCAAGACCATCCTCATCGCAGGAGGCGGGAAGAACCTCGGCGGACTCATCGCTCGACAGACCGCCGCAGCCGGAGCTGATGTCGCCATCCACTACAACTCGGAATCAACGCGGCCGGAGGCCGAAGAGACTCTCGCGGCCGTCGAGGCCAGCGGATCGAAGGGCGTTCTGCTCACCGGAGATCTCACCGAGCCCGCCACCGTCGAGAAACTCTTCGACGATGCCGTCTCGGCGCTGGGGTCCATCGATATCGCGGTGAACACGACTGGCAAGGTTCTGCGCAAACCCATCGCTGAGACCACCGAGGACGAGTACGACGCGATGTTCGACATCAACGCGAAGGCCGCTTACTTCTTCATCAAGGAGGCAGGCAGGCACCTGGCCGACAACGGGAAGATCGTCACCATCGTCACCGCCCTGCTCGCGGCGTTCACCGACGGCTACTCCACTTATGCCGGCGGCAAGAGCCCGGTAGAGCATTTCACCCGGGCCGCGGCGAAGGAATATGCCGAACGCGGAATCTCCGTCACCGCCATCGCGCCCGGCCCCATGGACACACCGTTCTTCTATGGCCAGGAGACCCCGGAACGGGTGGAGTTCCACAAATCGCAGGGCATGGGCAACCGTCTGACCCAAATCGAGGACATCGCGCCGATCGTGCGCTTCCTCGCAACGGAAGGCGGCTGGATCACCGGGCAGACGATCTTCGCCAACGGCGGTTACACCACCCGCTGAGGCGGATTCGACACCTCAGTCACACTCATTGCCCAACCGACAACCACATCCCGACAGCACATATCTCAACAGCACAGGAGCACATATGTCAGACCTGCAGATTCCCGAACCCGTCGCCGGCTTCATCGACACCGTCAACTCTCACGACAACCAGGGCTTCCTGGACGCATTCACCCCCGATGGCACTGTCGACGACTGGGGACGCGAGTTCCAGGGCCGGGAGGCCATCAAGGCCTGGAGCGATAAGGAATTCATCGGTGCAACCGGCGTCCTCACGCCCGAGGAGGTCACCGTCGACGGAAACGACGTCACCATCATCGGCGATTGGCGCTCCACGCACGCCAACGGTCGGTCATCGTTCGCCTTCGTCATCGACGGCGACAAACTGAGCAGGATGACGATCCGCGAAGGGTGACAGACGGCAGAGGGGGCGGCTTCGGCATATGACAGAATGACGAAATGTCCGAAGCCCGCCCCCTCCACCTGCTCCTGCCCTATTTGGGCCTCACTCTCATCGGCGGCAGCCTCGGTACCGCGGCCCGTGAGGCAATCAGCCTCGCCGTGTCCGATGTCGACGGCATCCCAGTGGCGATCTTCGGGATCAACATCCTCGGCGCCTTCTGCCTGGGACTCCTCCTGTCCGCGCTGTCTCGGATGGGACCGGACGTCGGGATGCGTCAGAAGATGCGCAACCTCATCGGCACCGGATTCATGGGCGGGTTCACCACATACAGTGCACTGGCCGCGGACGCGACGAGCCTCCTCGGCGAAGGTCGGGTAGGTGCGGGGCTTCTCTACGGTCTGGTCACCGTCGTCATCGGCGGACTGGCCACCTGGGCTGGCATCGCGCTGGCATCGGCCCGGCGACGGAACGCTTCAGCGGGGCCGTCATCACCCGCATCGACGGCGTCCCCCGAAACGCCTGAATCCCTCGACGAACCAATCTCGTCCCCCGAGCCCTCATCGCACGAAGGCGGTGATGACCGATGACCCCGCTGCTCTTCATCGGCATCGCGATCGCCGGGGGCCTCGGGGCCGTGGCGCGCATGCTCTTCGACGGCGCCTTCAAGGTGTGGAGCCCTCGGTCGACACCGTGGTCCACTCTGCTCATCAACGTCTCGGGTTCATTCGTCCTCGGGCTGCTCACCGGGCTGGCCGGAGCGAACCTGCTGCCGGAGGACTGGCATCTGGTGCTCGGCACCGGGTTCCTCGGCGGGTATACGACGTTTTCCACGGCGAGCTTCGAGACCGTGAAGCTCATCGAGGAACGCAAGTGGGGCTCGAGCCTGCTCAGCGGAATCGGCACATTGATCTTCGCCACTGCCGCCTCCGGACTCGGGCTGTGGGCCGGCGGACTGTTCTGAGCCACGATCGGCCGTTTCGAACTCAGCCGCATATCGACACGTCCACCCTCAGCGAGGCGCTGGTCGCACAGACGCAGAACGGCCCAGTTGAAAGCGAAGAGCCCATGTTCAAACGTGAGCTATTCACCTTGAACTGGGCCGTCAGCATGAGGGCCGTGGGCCGTCCGCGTGCGAGCTCTGGCCCGACAGCGAATGGGCCCCGGTCCGCGAGCACGCGGGCCCCGGGCCGACAGCGCCTCAGCTCCGCAACGCCGGTTCAGTTGTAGGCGCGGTGGTACTGAGCCGGACGGTAGTCGATGTCAAAGCGCAGGGCGTCGGCAGCGCGCAGCGCGAAGTTCTGATCGCGCAGATGCTCACGGCCCACGAGGATCGCATCAGCCTGTCCGGTGGCCAGAATGTGCTCACCCTGGAACGGTTCGTTGATGAGGCCGACGGCCGCGGTCGGCAGTCCCGATCCCTGACGCACGCCGGCGGCCAGGTTCGTCTGGTAACCGGGGCCGACCGGGATCTTCGCCATCACATTGCCGCCGGAGGAGACGTCGAGGAGGTCGACTCCGTGCTCCTTGAGCCATCCGGCGACCTCGACGGTGTCGTCGAGTGTGACTCCGCCTTCGGTCCAGTCCGTCGCGGACAGGCGCACGAATACGGGAACCTGCTCGCCCACCTCGGCGCGGGTGGCGTCGACGATCTCGAGCAGCAGACGAGCCCGGTTCTCCAGGGTTCCGCCGTAGGAGTCGGTGCGGGTGTTGCTCAGCGGCGACAGGAACTCGTGGACGAGGTACCCGTGCGCGGCGTGGATCTCGATGAAGTCGAACCCGGCCTCGATCGCCCGACTGGCCGAGGACCGGAAGGCCGCGACCACCTCGGCGATCTCCGTCTCAGTCAGAGCCCGGGGTTCGGCAAGGCCCTCGAAGGCCAACGCGGACGGAGCCACGGTCTGCCAACCGCCCTGCTCGACCGGGACGCTGCCATCGCCGTCGGTCCCCCACTCGGGATATGTCGAGGCCTTGCGGCCCGCGTGGCCGAGCTGGATGCCGGCGGCCGCTCCCTGCGAGTGAAGGAAGTCGACGATGTGGGCGAAGGCGTCGCGCTGCGCGTCGTTCCACAGCCCCAGGTCCTTCGCCGAGATCCGCCCCTCCGGAGTGACGCCGGTGGCTTCGACGATGACGGCTCCCGCACCTCCCCTGGCCATGGCGCCGTAGTGGACGGTGTGCCACGGTGCGGGAACGCCGTCGAGATTCTCAACGGAGTACTGGCACATGGGCGGAACCCAGATGCGGTTGCGGAACGTGAGTCCGCGCAGGGTGAGCGGTTCGAACAGCAGATGAGACATAAGACCTCGTGATCTCGTCGAGAATGATCGTCCAGAAGTATGAGATTCTTCGTACTTCGGGTTCGCACTCTACTACGATGAATTTCGTACTACCAAATATTTCGTACAATGGAGGGATGCGGCGCTACCTGTGATCGGTGGCTGTTCAGATGACATCCACCGACGCTGATCGACGCGATGGCGAGATGGGAGGATCCAGATGCGCACACTCGACCACCCCAGCAGGGACGAGATGAGACTCGACACCGTCCTGGCCGCCCTCGCCGACCCGGTCCGCCGCACCGTCGCCTGCAAGCTCAACGACGCATTCGGCGATCATGCGTGCGCGACCTTCGAGCTGCCGGTGTCGAAGTCCACGGCGACCTACCACTTCCGCACTCTGCGCGAAGCCGGCGTGATCCGACAGGAATATGAGGGCACGAAGATCATGAATACCCTGCGCAAGGACGATCTCGATGCCCGCTTCCCCGGCCTCCTCGACGCCGTGTTCGCCGCCCAGAACATCGAACGCGCCGAATCCTGATCGGACACGACTTCCGCCCGCTTCAACCGAACATAAGTGGGGCCAGATTGCCCATCTACTCGCAAGTAGCGGACAATCTGGCCCCACTTAGTTCGCATTCAGACAGGCTGCCAGCGGCGCGGCGCCGTGAGCACAGGCCACAGCCGTGAACGCGGGCCATAGCCGTGAGCGCAGGCCGCCGCGCCGTCACCATGCCGAGGCGGAGCGGGTCAGGCAGATTGCTCGACCAGGTCGTTCGGTGCAACGCCCGAGCCCGATTCAGCGCCCGAGCCCGAAGCGCCCGCCTCAACGATCGCCCCGTTCGGATTGCGATCGAACTCGAAGCCGATGTAGCCCTCGTTCTTCACCTCGTCCCACCGCTCGAGGTAGGTGGGAACGCCACCCGAATAGTTGAGCATCTGCGCGGGCTTGCCGGGAACGTTGGCGCCCCAGAACCACGACTTTGCCTTGGGGAACAGGGAATTGACGAATAGGTCGTCGACATGGGCACGCCACTCCCGCTCGACCTCGACGGTGGACTCGAAGCGCGAGATGCCTTTTTCCTTGATCCAGCCGAGGAAGTCCGCAACCATATTCCCCTGACGCTCCACCGATGTCGGTCCGTTGCAGAAGCCGGAGGGGCTCTGTGGACCGTAGAGGAACATGAGATTCGGAAATCCATTCGTCGACAGCCCCATGTAGGTGTCGACTCCAGTCGCCCATTTGTCTCGCAGCAGCTGTCCGTCAGCTTCGATGTCAATGGCGTTGATGCCGCCACTGTTGTTGTCGAAGCCGGTGGCCAGGATGAGGACATCGCACTCGATGACGTCTTCGGGGGTCTCGACGCCGTGGGCAAGGACCCGGGTGATCGGGGTCTCGTTGGAGTCCTTGAGCTCGACGTTGTCCTGGTTGTACACGTCAAAGTAGTTCTGTTCGAGTGAGGGACGTTTGACTCCGAATGGGTGCGGCGGCGTTGCCGGTGCGAGCATCTCAGCGGTCTTCGGATCTTTCACACGCTCGTGTATCTTCGAACGCCAGAAGGAATAGAAGGTGTGGTTGGCCTCTTCGTCGTTCAGGATGTCCTGATAGTTGCCGAGCCACAGAGGCATTCCGCCTTCTTCCCACATCTGCTCATATGTCGACGTCCGCTCATCATCCGGCGTGTCCGCGGCATTCTGCGGGATGAAGTAGAAGTCGAATCCTGCGAACGACGTGTCACGAATACAGAAGCGCTCCTCCATATTCTCGCGGATTCGATCATTGTCCTTGGCCGACAATTGCTGCTGCCGCATCGGCAGGGCGAGATTCGGTGTGCGCGCTGGAAGACTGTGAGGTTTTCAGCCACTGCTGCGGCCTCCTGAATGACCTGGACACCAGATGAACCGGTACCCATGACGACCACCCGCTTGCCGGCCAAGTCCAGGCCTCCTTGCGGCCAACGTGCCGTGTGATGGCACTCCCCCTCGAAGCTGTCCAGGCCCTCGATATTCGGGTAGAGAGGCTTCGCGCCGAAGCCGGTGGCAACGATGACCATGCGAGCCCGTTGTTCGAGACCTTGCGATGATCGCACCGTCCATTCTTTGGCGATTTCGTCCCACTTGCACGATTCGACGAAGGTGTTGAACGTGATGTCGTGGGACAGGTCGAGCTGCGAGTCGACGTATTCGAAGTAGTCGCGCAGTCCAGCCGAGTCGGGGTAGAGCTCCTTGAAATCGTAGGTCTTCCAGAGATCCTTGTATTGAAACTGGTAGACCTGACCGGTGCTGTCCGTGCGGGCGCCCGGGTAGCAGTTCCACCACCAGATGCCGCCCAATCCGCCGGCCGCATCCCAGACCTTGACATCGAACCCCTGCTCGCGCAGACGGTCGAGCAGATACAGGCCGGAGAATCCCCCGCCCACAATGAGGGTGTCGAGGACTCCGGTCTCGTCCGCGTTCGTGTGCTCCTTTGTCGGTGCAGGCATTGTTGACGTCATTGTCGTCTCCTCCTTCGAAGCCGGGTCAATCGGTCGTTCGTCTGCCCGGATGATTCGACGATAGATTCGCCGTCGACCCCCGCGGTGTCCTATATCGAGTCAGTCAGTCCCTTGTCGTCAAATGACGACAGATGCCGTAGATCTCCGCCCTCGCCGAGGCGGCTCAGCTCGTCCGTGCGGGAGCGAAGGCCCAGCCGCATCCGGGCACGACGAAAGGCGGTCGCACCGTCATCGATGTCGGCATCGATGACGGCACGACCGCCTCGGCAGGGTGTCCCAAGCGTCGGCTGTAGGACTCAGGGCCTGCCTGCGTGAGGGACGTCGACGGTTGTTGCGAGCATGCGTCCCTCGCGCGCTTTGCTGCGTGCGCCTTCATCCCAGTCGGGGGCCGCACACAGGAAGAGCGTCTTGCCGTCCTCGCCTCCGAGCGCAACGGCGAAGATTCCGTCCGGGGCGGTATTGACCTCCTCGAGAACCTTGCCGCCTTCGCCGATGCGAGTGGCCTTCTGGTTGACGGTGTTGGCGATCCACACCGCGCCCTCTGCATCGAGCGCGAGCCCGTCAGGGACGATCGTCGCGGCTTCGATCCGCTTGGCGACGTTCGGCTCATCGCCGATCTCACCGAAGTTCGCGAAATCCCGCTTGTTGCCCAGCGTTCCATCCGCCTCGATGTCGAAGGCGGTGATCTTGTTGCCGAAGAGTTCGTTGATAATCAGGGTCTTCCCGCCAGGGGTGATGACCATGCCGTTCGGGAACGAGAGTCCGCTGGCGACGACCTGGGAGGTGCCGTCGGTGTTGACGAGGATGACATTGGCGAACTCGTGGTCGGCCCCGCCCATGAGGTCGAACCCGAATTCTCCGACATAGGCCTGCCCGTTCTCCGCGACGACCATGTCGTTGGCGTGGCCGGAGCAGTGGGCGGAGATGTCGGCGTGCTCGACGAGCGATCCGTCGGTCTCGCGGCGGAGGATTTTGCGGTCCTTCATCGACACGATGAGCATCCGCCCATCCGGCAGCCAGCCCAGACCTGAGGGCTGCTGATCGACGACAGCGATTTCCTCGATGCTCCCGTCGTCATTGACCGCGTTGACCGTGAACGTATAGAAGTCCACGAACCACAGTCGACCATCATGCCACCGCGGGCCCTCGAGGTAGGTGAATCCCTTGGCGACTTCCGAGATCTCGTTTCCACTCATTGCGACACCTGCTTTCTGCTGTCCGTCTTTGCACTCACCGTGTGACACGGCCTCCCAGCCGCCGTTGTTGCATTCTAGGACACTTCGCTGCTGAAGCGGCAACTGTAGAACTGAAGGTCCAGGCCAAGGCCGTCAGTCATCGAACACATCGAGGTGTTGACATTGAGCACAGCCGCTCGCCACAGAACCGCAGCCGCAGCAGAGCCTGTCGCTGACTTCGACGCGCAGGCGCTTCCTGATTCGGCGGCTATCCGGGCCGAGATCGATCGGTCATGGCGCCGTTGTCAGGTCATCGGAGTCAGCAGTTCCGCCAGAGAGCTGCCCTTCACCGACGAAGGCATTCCGGACAATCGGGTACTGTTGGCAGCCCGTCCGGTCCTCGACCGATTGTCGGCTCAGCTGCAGGACGCCTCGGTGACCATCATTTTGACCGACCGAGACGCCCGCATCATCGGCCGTTGGGCAGGCAAGCGTGAGTTGCTTCCCCGGCCTCCTCGACGCCGTGTTCGCCGCCCAGGACATCGAACGCGCCGAGGCGACCGCCCCTGAATCTCGCGACTGACCCGCCCGAGTCGCCTCCGCTCAGACGCGGCCGAAGCGGGCGAGCGACGCTCTCCCCTACGCAAGCAAGCCTCTCTCCTCCCGCTGACGAAACTTAAGTGGGGCCAGATTGCCCGCTGCTTACGAGTAGACGAGCAATCTGGACCACTTAAGTCGCGATCGGGAGGACCGCGTCGTTCTGATTGAGCACCTCGACGTGGAAATCGACGATGCCGTCAGACCGGGCGTCAGCTGCTGACCGGCTGCCTCTCCTGCCGGTCCTTGGCCCGACCGCGAGCGAGATCGACCAATCCGATGATTCCGGCGAAGACGATGACGAGCGCGATGAACCCGAAGCCCGCAACGATGGCGGCGCCGTAGCCGGCGAGAGGCTGGACGACGAAGAACACGGCGGTGACGATCGCGATGCCGATGGCCGTACCCACCCGCTGCCCGGTCTGCATCACACCGCCGGAGCTGCCCGCGTACTCGACGGGCACCTCGGCCAGAGTGAGCGTCTGGTTCGGGCTGATCGCCATTCCCTGCCCGAGGCCGGTGATCCCGAGCGTCAGCAGCAGCCACCAGATGCTGATCCCCCAGGCCTCATGTGCCAGTACGAGCAGCGCCGAGGCGACGACCCCGGTCAGACCGATTGCGACCCCGAGGACGACCATCTTGCGACCGAAGGTGAGCACGACACGGCCGGCCGCCTGTGCGGCGATGGCCGAGAGCAGCGCCGAGGGCAGACCGACGAGGCCGGCATGGAGGGCGGGGAACCCGAGACCGTTCTGCAGGTAGAGCGCCACGATGACCCAGATGCCGGGCATGCCGACGAAATACATGGACGTCAGCGACGCCCCGTAGGCGAAGCTGCGCGTCCGGAACAGCTGCATGTCGACCATCGGTGATCCGCCTCGGCGGGAGTATCGGTTCTCCCATCGCACCCACAGCCAGACGACGGCGATGCCGACGGGGACGAGGGCATAGATCCAAGCACCTGCGCTGCGCTCGAGGAAGGGCAGCATGACCAACAACGTACCCACGCCGAGCAGAACGAGCCCGACCGGATCGAAGTCGGCCCGGCGTCGGCCGTGCGAATCGGACTCGGTGCCGATGCCGACCCAGGCACTCTGCGGGAGCCAGAACCGGCCGAGAATGATTGCGGCCAAGGCGATCGGCACGTTGATGAGGAACGCCGAACGCCATCCCCATTCGTCGCCGAGGACCGCGATGAGCCCGCCGCCGAGGACGGGGCCGATGCCCACGGAGACGCCGACGATCGTGCCGAACATCCCGTAGGCGCGACCGCGCACCTTGCCGTGGAAGTACTGCTGGAGCATCCCCACGCCCTGAGGGCTGAGCAGACCGGAGCCGAGGCCCATGACGACACGGGCGACGTTGAGCACGAGCGGGTCCGGGGACAGACCCGAGATGAGGGAGCCGAAGGCGAAGACACTGACGCCGATGACGAAGAGCCGACCACGGCCGAAGAGGTCACCGGCTCGGCCGGCTGCGACGAGGAGCACGCCGAACGCGAGCGTATAGCCCGAGAGCACCCACTGGATCGCCGAATTCGAGGCGCCGATCGAGCGCTGCATGTCGGGGAGGATGACATTGACGATCGAGACGCTCAGCAGCGACATGAACATCGGGACGAGCATCACCGCCAGGATCTTGCGCTGCTCTGCCGTCATGACCGTCTCGGAAACATTACCCATTCATATAGTTCTACGCCGCCCTGCCGACAAGCACAATCGGCCTCCGAGGTGCGTTTGCTCACGCACCACGGAGCCGCAGCGGCCCGACAGGCCGAAAAGCCCAGTTGAGGACGAATAGCCCATGTTTGAACATGGGCTATTCGTCGTCAACTGGGCTGCTGGCGGGTTCAGCACCGAGGCTGCGCTCCGAGCCTCAGCGCAGGAAGCGCCTCACTCCCCCTTGCCGATGGCCTCCACTGCTGTCGGGTCGGACGAGTGCAGGAACTCCTCGATGCGGGCGGCTTCTTCGCCTTCACCGATCGCGCCGGCGGCACGGCCGAGGGCGTAAAGCGCGCGGAGGAATCCGCGGTTGACTTCGTGCGAGTACGGGATCGGTCCGGCGCCGCGCCATCCGGCGGCACGCAGGGCGTCGAGCCCGCGGTGGTAGCCGACGCGGGCGTAGGCATAGGCGTCGACGAGGCGGCCTTCCTTATGCGCCTCATTGGCGAGTTCGGCCCACGCCAGGGACGAAGCCGGCAGTGCAGCGGCCACGTCGATAGGCTCTTCACCGGCGTCGATGCGCGTGCGGGCCTCGACATCCGGGTGATCCTCGGGCAGGTAGGTCGGCTGCGGGCCGAGCTGGCTGGCGTCCAGGTTTCCGATGTGCGATGGGTTGCCGATGGGCTGGGTCATTGCGTCTCCTTCTTAGTCGGTCTTCACTTCGGACGGCAGGATCTTGTACGGGTTCGCACTCAGTGCTCCGGTGACTCCGGCGTCGGCGAGGCCGTCGAGTTGCTTCTTGTCCTTGACGTCGGTGGCCCAGACGGCCAGGTCCACTCCGGTCCATTTCTCGGCGACATCGGCCTCGACGACCAGGGCCGTGTATCCGCTGCCGGAAAGCGACTCGTTCCTGGTCGCCGTCACGTCCCCGGTGAACATGGCTCCGACGCCGGCATCGGCGGCGGCACGAGCCACCTCGGAGTCATCGGTGCGCACGAGCGTCGAATCCTCGAGCCCCGCCTCGGTGATGGTCTTCAACGCCGGGGTGGCCACCTCGGTGGAGTCGATGGCGGGCATGAAGACGGTGTCGCCGCCGAACTCGTCGACGATCTGGTCCCAAGTGATGGGCTCGCCGGGACTCGTGTTCTTGCGGGCCGGTTTGATGGTCTGGTCGAGGAATTCGTCGGCGTCGAGTTCGTCGAGGCCCTCCTTCAGGCCCATGTCTTCGGCTGCGGTCTCCGGGTTCGCGGCCACGATCGTGCCGTCGCCCAGAGCCGTGAGTGTGGGCGCGGGCAGGTAGCCGAACTTCACGTTCTCGGTGAAGGCGAGCTTCGAGTTCGCCGGGTACACCGAGGATCCGCCGTCGAGGGCACCCACAGCCGGTGGGTTGAGCGAATCGACCGTCAGTTGGTCGTCGGAACCGAAGATGTTCATCGCGAGCACGCCGCCGACGAGGAGGACGACGATGGCGCCGGCCCACAGGGGTGCGTTGAATTTCTTCGGCGCCGGGCGGTCGGGCACGGGAATGCGTTCGGCCGATTCGGGATCGACGCTCGGCAGCGGATCAGTGGTGCCGCGGCCATAGCGGTCCCGGTGGGCCCGGCTCGGCTTCTTCTTGCTCATCGACTGCCATCCTTCGTCGTTCCGGCTCCGGTGACGAGTCCCCGGAGGAACCCGGCACCCCAGCACAGGTGCATGGTCGGCAGGACGATGCCGAACCAGAATCGCTCACGTCGTCCGCAGTCCTTCGCCGCCGAGGCGGTCGCCAGGATTCCGGCGATGTAGCCGAAGCTGGGCACGTGGATCAGGGAGGTGAAGCGGCGAAGGAACTTCGGCCACGTCTTCGTCGCGCCCGTGAGCTGGAGCAGGGTCTCGATCACGGCCGCGCTCATGCCGAGCACGAGCAGCGGCGGGGCGAAGTAGCGCAGCGAGTTCTGCGAACCGTAGCGGCGGATGAGTTCGGCGCGCCAGATCCCGGTGGCCCAGAACTGCTGCGCGATCTTCGACCAGGTGCCGCGCGGCCAGTAGGTGACTTCCATGTCGGGGTTGAACCAGATGCGGCCGCCGGCGGAGCGGATGCGCAGGTTGAGCTCCCAGTCCTGACCGCGTTTGATGCCTTCGTCGAACCCGCCGAGGTGGTCGAACACTTCCCGTCGGTACACGCCGAGGTACGCCGATTCGGCTTCCTGCGCCTCATCACCGGAGTGGTAGGCGGGACCGCCGAGGCCGACGGGCGACATATAGGCGCGCGCCACGGCCTTCTGGAAGGAAGTCTTGCCGCGGGCGAGCATGAGTCCGCCGCAGTTCGCGGCCTTCGTCTCACGCAGGGTGTCGATGGCCTGGACGGTGTAGTCGGCGCCGAGCCCGGAGTGCGCGTCGACGCGGATGATCACCGGGTGCCGGGTCGCGGCGATGGCGAGGTTGAGGCCGATCGGGGTCGCGGCCTGCGGGTTGTCGACCGTCTGGATCCGCGAATCGCGGGCTGCCATCGATTCGATGATGGCGTTCGTATCGTCGGTCGAGGGCCCGAGGGCGAGGACGACCTCTTTGTCTCCGTCGTAGTCCTGGGCGAGGATCGTGGTGATCGCCTGGCGGATGTGCTCGGCTTCGTTGAGCACCGGCATGACGTAGGAGACGCCGGGCTTCTCGTTAAGCGGCGGAAGGCCCTCCGGGGTCAGGATCTCAAGTACTTTCGACACGCCCTCAATCTTCCCACACCCGCGAATGCTCGGTCTTGAGGGGGCATACAGGTGGAGCCCGGCACGCACCAGACACCCCGTCGGCACCAGACGCCCCGTCGGCACCGGAGCCCGGCTTCACAGGCCCCGAGCGATGAGCTCCTTCATGATCTCGTTCGTACCGCCGTAGATCTTCTGCACCCGGGCATCGGCGTAGAGGCGAGCAATCGGGTATTCGACCATGTACCCGTAGCCGCCGAAGACCTGCAGGCAGCGATCGACGACCCGGTTCTGAGCATCCGTGGCCCAGTACTTGCCTGCGGACGCCTGCTCTGTCGTCAGCGTTCCCTTGATGTGTTCGCTGGTGAGGTGGTCGATGAAGGTGCGGACGGACAATGCCTCGGTGGCACATTCGGCGAGGACGAACTTCGTGTTCTGGAAACCGAGGATGGGCCTGCCGAAGGCCTCCCGCTCCTTCGCATAGGCGACGGTCTCCCGGACGGCGAATTCCGCGGTCGCGGCACCGCCGACGGCGATCGCCAGTCGTTCCTGAGGCAGCTGCTGCATGAGTTGGATGAACCCGCGGCCCTCAACTCCGCCGAGGACGTTCTCAGCCGGGACGCGCATGTCCTCGAAGAACAGCTCCCGCGTGTCCTGTCCGTGCAGTCCGACCTTCTCCAGCACACGTCCGCGCGAGAACCCCGGCAGATCATTCACTTCGGCCACGATGAGCGAGACACCCTTCGCGCCGGGCTCGTCGCTGGTGCGGGCCACGATGATGACGAGGTCGGCATGGGACCCGTTGGTGATGAACGTCTTGGCGCCGTTGATGACATATTCGTCGCCGTCACGCACCGCCCGGGTCGTGATGTTCTGCAGGTCCGATCCGGTGCCCGGTTCGGTCATGGCGATCGCCGACACGAGCTCGCCGGTGGCCATGCGGGGCAGCCACCTGCGCTTCTGCTCTTCGGTGCCGAAGGCGTTGATGTAGTGGGCGTTGATCGTCGAGTGGACGCTGGTGCCCCAGGCGGTGTCGCCCACGAACCCCTGTTCCTGCAGGAGCACCGCCTCGTGGGCGAAGGTGCCGCCACCGCCGCCGTACTCTTCGGGGATCGAGATGCACAGCAGACCGGCGTCGCCGGCCCGGGTCCACGTGTCACGATCGACCTGTTTCTGCTCGGCGAAGCGGGCTTCGTGCGGCACGATCTCCTTGGCGAAGAATCCGCGTGCCAGATCGCGCAGGTCATCCGTCTCCTGGGTCTCCCAGGCGCCGCGGTATCCGTCGAGAATCATTGTGATGTCTCCTGAATCTGCTCGTCGTGTTGGTTCCGAAGGGCCGTGCCGGCCCCAGAGAGGTCAGTGGTGGGAGGTGCTGATGAGGGGGATGCGGGGTGCTGGTGCGGAGATGCGCTCTGGGTGATCATGTGGGGGTATTCGTGTGCGCGTTGATCAGCCGAGAGCGACTCGCTCAACGGGCAGATCATGCTCGGCTGCGAAGTCGATCCAGTACGCCGTCGGCTCGGCGGCGAAGGCCTTCTCGAGTTCCTCGTGTTCGGACCCGACGAGGGAGGCCAGCGCCTTCGCGAAATGAGGCTCGAGGCAGGCGACGGCAATATGACCGTCAGCCGTCGAGTAGGTCCGATAGAAAGGCGTTCCCCCGCCGAGGGGACCTCCCGGTGTGCTCATTTCGTGCCGTGCCGGTCCCGCCGCCCATTCGGCCGCCTTGTCGAGGACGACGCGACGGACGATTCCGCCGCTGTGCTGACCGTTCGCGTCCTGATCGCCGGCACCCTGGGCAGCAGTGCGTCGGGTCTCGAGTTCGTGCAGCCCTGCCAGAGCTTGGAGTGCCGCGTGCTCGCCGCCGAGGACATCGGCGACGGGCACTGTGGGCATGGTTCCCGGGAGGAGGGTGGAGTGCGCTGCCTGATAGGTGAGGTCGTGGCCGGGGACGTCGGCGCGGTCACCGGCAAAGCCGACGATCTCGACGTGGACCAGTTCGTGTTCGTCGACGAACTCCGGCAGGCCGAGAGCGGCGGCTGCGCGGCGACGCATCGAGGTGAGCAGCAGGTCGGCCCCGGCTAAGAGCGTCCGGAGCTGCTCGATTCCCTCATCGTCTTTGAGGTCGATGGTCCGGATCTCCTGGCCGTCGGTGAGCTCCTGGTAGTAGGCGGGGAACATCAGGTTGAGGGGATCGCCGATGGGCGGTTCGACCTTGATGACTCGGGCACCGAGAGCATGCAGGCGCGCTGCCGCCAGCGGTCCCGGCAGATTGACGGCAAGAGAGATCACCGTGACTCCGCTGAGCGGTTGAGAGGCGGTCATTCGCGGATCCCCCGGTCGAATCGAATCAACTTTCCTGAATGAATGTATAGGATATTGAAAGAACGTTCAATGCTATGACGAGAAGTTACCGGTTTCCAGGTACGATCACCGACACGAGCACGAGCATCGGCAGGAGAAAGGGCAACAGCATCGGTCTGAGAGAATGGCCGCGGACGTCAGAGGTGAGGACATGGATGTGCCGATGAATGCGGAGCGCAACAGCAGGAACGCCGACGCCGGCGAGTCCTCGGCGATAGATCTCACGAGCCGTGCCCGGATTCGCAATGCCGGTCTCCATCAGTTCGCCACAACCGGATTCGCCGGCACTCCCCTGCGCGCGATCGCCTCCGAGGCGGGAGTGGCCATCGGCCTGATCTCACACCACTTCGGCTCGAAGGACGGACTGCGGGCGGCTGTCGAGAGTTGGATCGTCGACCAATTCGCCGCAGCGATCACCGAAGCCGATGCCGCAGCTCCGGACTCCGTCGCGGATACCGCCGGGCGCGATGCCGCGGTGGCTCAGATGCTCAAGGCGAACCCGCTCATAGTCGGCTACCTGCGCCGCGAACTCCTCGAAGGCTCTGCCGGTCGCACTCTCATCACACGCCTGGCCAGGCTCTCACTGCAGAGCGTGGATTCCATGCGCTCGGGAGGCGTCGCCTCGACGGACAGGAGTCGCGTCGATCAGGTCGTCACAGTCATGATCCGGCAGCTGGGCAAGCTGTTCCTCCAGCCGCTCGTCGACCAGGTCGTCGACTCATTTCCCACTGATGAGCGCCCGGCCGCCAAGCCGGAGCTGACGATCACCGTGCGCACACCGCACGACTGACCCGACTCAACTGCACCCGCCTCATCTGACCCAGCTCAGCTGCACCCGCCTCACCTGCGCGGATATCATGCCCTCTGCCCTCCGGGTTGTGCCGTGTCGCACATTCCCGTACATTCACAACATAGGACATCATACGTCTTACGTGTCGGTCCTAAATGTCAGATGGGGCTTCCGCTCGCACTCACGCCCGCGCCGGCCCTCTACATCATCCACGTGAGGAGGGAGCATGGACGCTCCGGGACTCGGCGGCCTCAACTGGGCCGTGATCATCATCTACCTCTTGGCCACCCTCGGCATCGCGGTCTGGTTCACCCGCCGGGCCGGCAGAGGCAAGGACGCCTTCTTCAAGGCCGAAGGGCGGATCCCGGCTTGGGCGGCGGGCTTCTCCATCTACGCGACGACGCTGTCGGCGATCACCTATATGTCCACGCCCGAGCAGGCATTCCTCACCGACTGGTCCTATGCGGCCGGCAATATCGCGATCTTCGCGATCGTCCCGCTGCTCGTGATCTTCTACATCCCGTTCTTCCGCAAACTCGACGTCACCACGGCGTATGAGTACCTCGAAGAGCGCTTCGGCCCAAGCATCCGCGTGCTCGGCTCGGTGCTCTTCGTCCTCTTCCACATCGGCCGCGTCGCCATCGTCATCTATCTGCCGACCCTGGCCATCAGCTCGGTCACCGACATCAAACCCGCGCTCGTCGCCGGAGCCGTCGGCGTGCTCTCAGTCGTCTACACCTTCCTCGGCGGCATCGAGGGCGTCATCTGGTCCGATGTCGTCCAGGGCATCATCCTCCTCGTCGGTGCCGCGGTCATCCTCGTCTTCGGCATCATGGCCCTCGACGGCGGCCTGGCCACCGTGGTCTCCGACGCCGCGGCCGATGACAAGTTCATCTCCGCCGACAACTGGAAGTTCGGCGGAGCCGCAGCAGCCATTCCGATCGTCTTCCTCGGCTCGGTCTTCAACAACCTGCACCAGTACACCGCGAGCCAGGACGTCGTCCAGCGCTACCAGACGACGGATTCGCCGAAGTCGACGGCACGGTCGCTCATCGTCAACGGCTTCCTCGCTCTGCTGACGATCCCCCTGTTCTACGGAATCGGCACCGTCCTCTTCAGCTTCTACCGGCACACGGAGTCGCTGCCGGAGGGCTTCAACACCTCGGCGCTCGTGCCGTATTTCGCGGTCACCGCTCTGCCCGCCGGCATTTCGGGCCTGCTCATCGCCGCGATCTTCGCCGCTGCGCAGTCGACGATCTCGTCGAGCCTCAACTCGATCTCGGCCTGCGTGACCGTCGACATCCGCGACCGCTTCTTCCCGTCGAAAGACGGAGCGCCTCGCACCGGAGTCGCCTTCTCCCGCGCCGTCATCGTCATCGTCGGCGCCCTGTCCGTCGGCGTCGCGCTCTACCTCTCGGCGACCGATCAGGCCCAGACCTGGGACCTGTTCCTGTCGATCACCGGGCTCTTCGGCGTTCCGTTGGCCGGCGTCTTCGCCCTCGGGATCTTCACGAAGCGAGCGAACACTTCGGGAGTGCTCGCAGGCCTTCTGCTCGGTGCTGCACTGGCCTGGATCGTCCAGGACACGGCCGGGCTCTCGCCGTTCGCCGTCTCCACCGTCGCATTCATCGGCGCCATGGTCTTCGGCTACCTCATCTCCCTGCTCACCGGGACGATGCAGCGCGGCCGCAGCGACCACGATGTGCTGCCGCTGACGATCTTCGGCAAGCGCTCGGCCTACACTCGCCGAGTTCCCACCGAACCTGCCCGGGCGGTCGCCGCATCCGCGGCCGCCTCCCCCGCGGTCTCCGGGGCCGCCTCCCCCGCAGTCTCCGCCGACTCAGCCCCGACGATCGGATCGGATCCGACCGAGCCCGGGGCCGCCTCGGCGAGCAATGACAAGAACGACAAGTAAGGACACGACCATGACTGACTTCCACGGCATCATCCCCCCGCTGCTGACCCCGCGCACCGCGGACGGCGAGATCGACCGCGCCGGGTTGGCCGCCCTCGTCGACCACCTCGTGGCCGGTGGAGTGCACGGAATCTTCGTGCTCGGGTCCTCCGGTGAGGTCCCGTACCTGACGAACGCCGAACGTGACCTCGTGCTCGAAACCGCGCTCGAGGCCGCCGCCGGCCGGGTGCCCGTACTCGTGGGCATCAGCGAGCAGACGACCCCCCGGGTTCTCGACGAGGCCGACCGTCTGCTGGCCATCGGCGGTGACGCCGCCGTCGTGACCACGCCGTTCTATGCCCTGTCCGATGCCGCCGAGGTGGAGCGCCACCTGCGCGCCGTCGCCGCCCATATCAGCGTGCCCGTCTTCGCCTACGACGTGCCGGTGCGCACGCATATGAAGATGCCGCTCGACGTCCTCGTCCGCCTCGCCGAGGAGGGTGTGATCGCCGGAGTCAAGGACTCCTCGGGTGACGACGTCGGCTTCCGCCGACTGCTGCTGGCGACGAAGCACCTGGAGAACTTCGCCGTGTTCACCGGCCACGAGGTGGTCACCGACGGTGCGATGCTCGGCGGCGCGGCGGGCATCGTCCCCGGGCTCGGCAACGTCGACCCCGCCGCATACGTGCGCATCTATGATGCCGCGAAGGCCGGCGACTGGCAGGCCGCGGCGGCCGAGCAGGATCGCGTGGCACGCCTGTTCGACATCACCGGAGCCGCGACCCCGGGCCGCGTGTCCGCAGGTGCGGCGGGCCTCGGCGGGTTCAAGACCGCTCTGCAGCTCATGGGCGTCATCGACTCGAACCGGATGGCCGAGCCGATGGAGGCGCTCAACGCCGAAGAGGCCGAGCGCGTCCGCGAGATCGTCGCCGCCGCAGGACTGCTGTGACCCTGCCCGCCACCGTCGCCGTCGATGTCGGAGGCACGAAGATCCGTGCCGGTTCCGTCATCGACGACGAACTTGCGCACGTGCGCAGCGTCCCGACGCCTGCGACCGCAGGTGCCCGGGCCGTTCTCGACACCATCGCCGAGGTGGCCGCCGCCGTCATCGCGGAGACGTCGGGTGCGCGTGGCGCCGAGACCGGCGGTCATGGCAGTGCCGCGACTGCCGGTCGTGGCAGTGCCGGATCCGGCGGTCTTGCCGGGGGCGGGGACGGCTCGGGTTCCGACTTCGTGTGGCGGATCGGCATCGGCGCGGCCGGGGTCATCGACCCGTCGAGCGGTCTCGTCGTCTCCGCGACGGAGTCCCTGCCCGGATGGGCCGGAACGGACCTGTTCGCTGAACTCACGGCGCGCACCGGTCTTCCCGTGCGCGTCGTCAATGATGTGCACGCCCATGCCCTCGGCGAGGCAGCCGCCGGAGCCTCCCGCGGTGCTCGAAGCTGCCTGCTCGTCGCGGCGGGCACCGGAATCGGCGGCGGGTTCATCGCCGATGGGCATCTGCTCACAGGCCGGAACTCCGCGGCCGGTCACATCGGGCATGTGCCCGTCGCGGCTGCAACCGGTCTGGGCTGCCCGTGCGGCGGAACCGGCCACGTCGAAGCCATTGCCTCGGGTCCGGCTGTTCTCGAAACCTACCGGCGCCTGGCCTATGGCTCCGCCGAGCCCTCTCCCGGGCCGGCAGAGCCTGCGGCACACGAACATTCCCACAATCAGGAATCGGCGAATCCGTCCAGCTCCTCCTCGGGGCCAAATTCAGGATCCGATCGTGATGCGGCGGCCGCCTCGGTGAACTCAGCGTGCGTCCCAGCCAACACCCGAGAATTGGCGGCGGCCGCCTCGGCGGGGGATGAACTGGCGCTTCGCGCCTTCGACATCGGGGCACGTGCCTCGGGTCGGCACTCGGCGGGATCGTCAATGTCCTCTCCCCCGAATTCGTCGTCATCGGCGGCGGACTCGCCGAGATGGACGGCATCTGGTGGAACCCCCTCCGGGCGGCCTTCGCCGCGGAACTCATCCCCGCCGCCTCCGGAGCTCAGCTCGTGAAGGCAGAATTGGGACAGGATGCCGCGCTCATCGGCGCCGCCGGCCTGTGGAACGACGAGCCCGGCGGGAAGAACGGCCAGAAGAAGGAGACTCACTGATGTTGTCGAAGACCGAGATCCTCGAGGCTCTGCGGGGGCGGCTCATCGTCTCCGCGCAGGCCTATCACGGCGAGCCGATGCGCGATCCGAGAACGATGGCGCAGGTGGCGGCCTCGGCGGTCAGCGGAGGAGCGGCGGCAGTGCGAGTGCAGGGGCTCGGCGATATTCAGGCGACCCGCTCGGCCGTCGAGGTCCCGATCATCGGGCTGTGGAAGGACGGCAAGGACGGCGTCGTCATCACTCCGACCTTCCAGCACGCCTATGCGGTGGTTCTTGCCGGATCCCACATCGTCGCCCTCGATGGCACTCGACGCGCACGACCCGACGGACTGAGCCTGGCCGAGACGGTCGAACGCCTCCATGAGCAGACGAATGCCCTGGTCATGGCCGATTGCGGCAGCCTTGACGATGCGTTGGCCGCGGTCGAGGCCGGAGCCGACATCATCGGCACGACCCTGGCCGGCTACACCGGCGAACGGGCGAAGACCGAGGGTCCCGATCTCGAACTCATCAGCGCCCTCCGAGTTGCGGAACTGCCCGCGCTGCTCGTCGCCGAGGGCCGCATCCACACCCCGCTGCATGCCGCCGCCGCGGTCGAGGCCGGCGCCGACTCCGTCGTCGTGGGCACCGCGATCACGCATCCGACGACGATCACCTCATGGTTCACCGAGGCGGTCGAGGGCTGATTTCGCTCAGAGGCTCTGCCATTCCGGTTTGTTCTCGTATGCGTGGCGGTAGTAGTCGCCGAGCTGCAGGCGCGACGCCGCCGCATCGTCGAGCATGACCGTGACGTGCGGGTGCATCTGGAGCACGGTCGCCGGCCACATCGCGGAGATCGGTCCCTCGACCATCTGATGCACGGCCTCGGCCTTGTTGCCGCCGGTCGCTACGAGCATGAGGTGTTTGGCCTCCATGATCGTGCCCAGCCCCTGGGTCAGGCACAGCTTCGGCACCTGCTCGACGTCGCCGTCGAAGAACCGCGCGTTGTCGATCCGCGTCTGGTGCGTCAGGGACTTCACCCGTGTCCGCGAGGCCAGGGACGATCCGGGTTCGTTGAACGCGATGTGACCGTCGCTGCCGATCCCGAGGATCTGCAGGTCGATCCCGCCCGCCTCGGCGATCTTGTGTTCATAGTCCGCCGAGGCGGCCGCCAGATCATCGGCCGACCCTTCCGGACCGTGGACGGCCCCCTCGGCGAAGTCGACGCGCGTGGCGATCTCGGTGTCGATGACATTGCGATAACGCTGCGGATGGTCGTCGGCGATGCCGACGTATTCGTCGAGCATGAACGCCTGCGCGTGGGCGAAGGACAGCCCTTCGTTCTTGTGGCGGGTGGTCAGCTCATCGTAGATGCGCAGCGGGCTCGATCCGGTTGCCAGCCCGATGACCGGGGCGGCTTCGGTGCGCAGCAGCCGCTCGATCGCGTCGGCGGCGAGTTCCGCCAGCGTGTATTCGTCGGCGATGACGACTTCCATCAGTTCTCCTTCGGCGTTATGCGGTGCAGGTTCGACATCTCGCGGTCTGTGTTGAGCGTCTTGCGGGTCATGTTCGGCGTATTGCGGTCTTCGTTCGCCACTGGCCAGGTCGGTTGCGTGGGCGTCAGTCTGCAGTCAATCAATTCTGCTCGAGGGCGCGCATGATCGGCTCATAGTGGGCGGTGATCGCGGCGCGGAAGGCCTCGGAATCGCCGGATTCCGCCGCTTCGAGCATGAGGCCGTGGGCCTGCGCTGTCTGCTCGAGGTCGGCGGCCACGGCGACGTTGAGTTTGGGCAGGACGGCCGTGTGCACATCCCAGAACGCTGCGACGAGTTGGCCGACGAGCGAGTTGCCGAGTTTCGCGAGCAGTCCCGTGTGGAAGGCGCGATCCTGCTGCGGGAAGGTCTTTCCGGCGGCGGCGAGCGCGGTCATCTCATCGACGAGGTCCTTGAGCTCGGAATTCTCTGTGCCGTTCAGGGCGTCGACGATCTGCTCGGACATTCCGTGGTCGAGGGCCTTGCGCACCTCGACGACATCACGCAGGGCGTCGAGATCGTCGCCGGGGCTGAGCACGCCGCGGAAGACGAGGGCTTCGACGAGCGCGTCGAGCGTCATCTCGCCGACGTAGGTGCCGTGGCCGTGGCGGACGTCGACGATGTCGAGGGTCGAGAGTTTGCGGATGGCTTCCCTGACGTTCGACCGCGAGACGCCGAGGCGGGTGCACAGTTCACCTTCGGTCGGCAGCAGGTCACCGGGACGCAGACCGTCGGAGAGGATGAGATCCTTGATCCTGTCGGACGTCGTCACTTTCCGTCCGGTCTCTGTCGTCTCCGCCATGATCACCTTCTGCTGGTCGTTCCATGCTGAGCCTCCATTATACGTCTGACATCAGATGTATCGGTGATGAGCTCCCTCCTCGAGACGAGAACCAGCGGCCTTGTCATATACGCGGCACTCGATGACTACTAGAGTGATAGGCGTCAGCGGTCGTCGCACGGCCGACAACCACGACCCATTGGAGAAGTCATGAGTGGAGTGGTGGCCACATTCGCCATAATCATCGTCATCCTCGTCATCGCCGTTCTGCTGTTCGGCAAGCTGCGCACCAGCATGTTCTTCACGGTGAAGACGCAGGAGAACGTCATCGTCGAGCGGTTCGGCAAGTTCAAGAAGGTCGCGAAGCCGGGACTGAACACGAAGGTGCCGTTCATCGAGACGACGAGCCGACCGATCTCGCTGCGAGTTCAGCAGCTCGAAGTCAACATCGAGTCGAAGACGAAGGACAACGTCTTCGTCACGGTTCCCGTCGCCGTCCAGTACGTCGTCGAAGAGGACAACGTAGCCGATGCGTACTACAAGCTGGCGAACTCCGAGGAGCAGATCCGCTCTTACGTCTTCGACACCGTTCGTTCGGCTCTTTCGGGCCTGACTCTGGACACTGCGTTCGAGTCGAAGGACGACATCGCGGAGAACGTCGAGGGCCGGCTCTCGGAATCGATGAAGCGCTACGGATTCAAGATCGTGAGCAGCCTGGTCACCGACATCACCCCTGATCCGAAGGTGCGCGATTCGATGAACTCGATCAACGCCGCACAGCGTGACCGCGTCGCCGCACAGTCCCTCGCCGAGGCGGACAAGATCAAGCGCGTCACCCAGGCTCAGGCAGAGTCCGAGGCGATGCGCCTGCACGGTGAAGGCGTGGCCGCTCAGCGGAAGGCGATCGCCAACGGCATCGCCGAACAGTACGCATTGCTCCAGGAGGTGGGCATCCACAAGACTGCCGAGCAGCTGCTGATGATGACCCAGTACTTCGACACGATGCAGAACGTCGCGCAGGAGGGCCGGTCGAACGTGCTGTTCATGCCGTCGAACCCGGGCGGCCTGGGCGAGATGGGCCAGGAGATCCGCAACGCCCTGTTCGCCGCCAATGCCGCCGACGAAGGCTCGCACCTGCCGGCACCGCAGGGCCGCGACGATGCGGGCGGCGATTCCAGGAGCAGTTCCGGCAACGGCGCCGACGGCACGAACGTCCCGCCGCAGCCGACGACTCCCCCGGCAGATCGGTCCGGGCAGTATGTCGGCGGACAGGGCCAGGGCGGCTCCGGTCAGGGAACGGGCGGACAGGGCCAAAGTCAGCACGGCGGGCAGGGGCACTCGGATCCGCGCTCCGCGGCCCAGTCGGCCGTTCGCGCCGCCGCCGAGCAGTGGCGCAACCGCCGCGGCGGCAACCAGGGCTGAGCTGGCATCGTTGGGCCGGCCGGCAGTGCTGGACCGGCATCGCTGGGCCGGCCAGAGTTGAGCCGGCAGACACAGCTCAGCACACACTTCCGAGGGGTGGGTGAAGAGAGATCTTCGCCCACTCCTCATCCGTATGCGCACCCCCGGTGCTCCACTTGGGTACTCCTCCCCAAAGGAGGTCCTCCCCATAGGAACTCGCCGCCACCTGGGAACTTCTCTTCCTAGGAACTCGCCGCCACCTGGGAAATTGACGCCGCCCGTGAACTGACTGACTCCTGGGAACTCGGTGCCGCCTGCAATTATTGGTTGTGCGCAATTGAATTGTGTGCAATCATTCTCATATGAACGCGCTCGACCTCGACCGGCAGCTCTGCTTCGCTCTCTATTCGGCGTCACGAGCGATGACCGCGTCGTACAAGGATCTGCTTGCCGAACTCGGCATCACCTATCCGCAGTATCTGGTGATGCTCGTGCTGTGGGAAGAGAGCTCCGACGACGAGGGCGTGACGGTCAAGCGCCTCGGCGAGCGTCTGCAGCTCGACTCGGGCACGCTCTCCCCTCTGCTGTCACGACTCGAATCGCTCAGCTTCGTCACCCGTCATCGTTCCGCCGAGGATTCGCGCAGAGTTCTCGTCCGCGCCACCGCCGAGGGCGCAGCGGCCAAAGAACGCGCCGAATGCGTGCCGGCCCGGATCGGCGAGCGCACGAATCTTGACCCCGCGACGATGCCCGAGCTGCTGGAGACTCTGCGCGCGCTGACGAGGAACCTGCGCGCGGAATCCGCGCCTGTCGAGTCCCCCGCCCCCCTGCCGCACCTTTGAACTCGCACCGCGCCTCTGCATTGGCAGCGCGCCACTGAACCCGTGCTGCACCGCTGACCCCACAATCACCACTGATCCGACAATGCACCACCAACGGAAGGAAATATCATGAGGGCTCTCTACACAGCAGAAGCACTGGCCACAGGCGAAGGCCGCGACGGCCACGGACGCACGAGCGACGGAAAGGTCGATGTCGATCTCGCGACTCCGACCGAGATGGGCGGCAGCGGCAACGGCACGAATCCCGAACAGCTCTTCGCCGTCGGCTACGCGGCCTGCTATCACTCAGCGCTGCGCCTCGTGGCCGGTCAAGCCAAGGCGAACGTCGACGATTCCACGGTCGGCTCACGCGTGAGCATCGGCAAGGACAATGAGGGCGGGTTCCAGCTCGCCGTCGAACTCGAGGTCACACTCCCGCACCTCGACAAGGCCGAGGCCCAGGCGCTGGCCGACAAGGCCCACAAGGTGTGCCCGTACTCCAACGCCACCCGCGGAAACATCGACGTCACCATCACCGTCACCGACGACTGAGCGGCAACGCGGCCGCCGGTGTCGGTCGGCAGCCCTCCGACGGCCGACCGACACCGGCGCGCCGGCGCGGGCCAGAACCTCCGGCCGCAACAACAGCTGAGGGGCGGGTGAAGATCTCTCTTCACCCGCCCCTCAGTACCGTTCGGATTCAGCAGCCGGCCCGCAGGCCCTGCCCCACCCAAACCCCAGCTGACATCAGCGGATACCAGCGGGCGCATGCGAACCTCAGCGCGACGTTATGACCTCAGCGCTCGGCCATCGCCTCAGCGCTTGGCCATGGCTTCCAGCGCGGACTTCTCGACCGCCTCGGCGACGGCCGGGGCCACACGGGAATCGAGCGCACCGGGCACGATGTAGCCGGGCTCGAGGTCATCGCCGACGAGATCGGCGATCGCACGAGCGGCGACGAGCTTCATATCGTCGGTGATCTCATTGGCATCGGCGTCGAGCGCGCCGCGGAAGATTCCGGGGAACGCGAGGACGTTGTTGATCTGGTTCGGGAAGTCGCTGCGTCCGGTGGCCACCACGGTGGCGTACTTGGACGCGACGTCGGGGGCCACCTCGGGGTTGGGGTTCGACAGGGCGAAGATGATCGCGTCGTCGGCCATGTTCTCCAGATGCGCCTCGTCGATGGTGCCGCCAGAGACGCCGATGAAGGCATCGGCACCGTCGAGGGCTTCGCCGATCCCACCGGAGATTCCGCGCGGATTCGTCGACTCGGCGAGGAACTGCTTGGTCTCGGACAGGTCAGAGCGACCGGACTCGACGACTCCCTTGGAATCGAGGACGACGATGTCCTTCACGCCTGCGTCGGCGAGGATCTTCACCACGGCCACACCGGCGGCACCGGCGCCGGAGACGACCACGCGGACGGACTCGAAGGACTTCTTCACCACGCGCAGAGCGTTCGTCAGAGCGGCGAGGACGACGACGGCGGTGCCGTGCTGATCATCGTGCATGACGGGGATGTCGAGGGCTTCCTTGACCCGGTCCTCGATCTCGAAGCAGCGCGGGGCGGAGATGTCCTCGAGGTTGATTGCGCCGAAGGTCGGAGCCATCCGGACGATCGTTTCGACGATCTCGTCCGTGTCATTGGTATCGAGCACGATCGGAATCGCATTCAGCCCGGAGAAGGACTTGAACAGAGCGCACTTGCCCTCCATCACCGGCAGCGAGGCGGCCGGACCGATGTCACCGAGACCGAGCACAGCCGATCCGTCAGAGATGACCGCGACGAGTCGGCCGGTCCACGTGTGCGTGCGCGCCAGCTGCGGTTCGTCCTTGATCGCGGTGCAGACCTTGGCCACGCCCGGGGTGTACGCGATCGACAGGTCGCGCTGGGTCTGGAGCGGTGAGGTGAGCTCGGCGGAGAGCTTGCCGCCTTCGTGCGCCTCGAAGATCTCGGCGTCGGTGATCGGGCCCTTGGAGCCCTGGTCGGAAGCGGCGGAGTTGTGAGCGGTGGTCGTCATGGTTGATCCTCATGGTTGATGCGGCGGCGGTCCGTGAGCTTACGAAGCTCGTGAGCACTCGGTTGGGCGAGCACTCCGCTCGATGATCGGATCATCGGCGCAGCCGGCAGTGATCGTCTGGCCGTCGGCCGGCGCGGACACGGTCGACCGTGAGCGCAGGCGATGGTCTGGGCGAAGAACTGGTCACCAGTGAAGGATGGTGCGGTGACGTCGACGCGACCCGCGACGTGCCCTAGGTGAAGGGCGACGCGGTTTCGCGCAGTGCGGATACGGCTCGCATGTGGCGAGTACCGACCTCATGGGTCGCATCCGGCAACTCGAACAGCATAACCGATGCTGTGACCCGTTTCACCCGAATATCCGGCCCTCGCCGAGGCGACCCCACCTTCCGGTGGCATGTTCTCCAGACCTTTGGACCACCGTAGGGTGCACCGTGGGGTGGTGCTGTGGGGCGGTGATGCTGGGTCGCTCTCGACGGGCCGGGATGGTCCAGGTCTCCGATCACGGCGATAGCGCTGCAGACATCTTCTTCGCCGCCTCACCTCCTCGCTCCACCTGCTCTCGCCGCACCGCCTGCCCCGCCAACTGAGACAGACCTGCCTCGAGAAGGCTCATTCACACCGATACCGCGTCGGACCTGCTCAGACATTGCCTATCGCTCTTATGTCAGTGCGGAGTGCAATGATGATCAGATAACCGAAGAATCTAACATGAGAACTCGAAACATATTCGAACCTTCTCCTGTTTTTCTATTGTATATGTCACCCTGATCATCTACTATAGAGTTAACAGCTTTTCAAATCAGCACCACTTCCCCGACAACGAAGTCCGAGGCAGGTGAAAGAGCAATGAAGGGCACCACCAACCGTTCGACCCCCGATCAGACCGAAGAACCGGGCGCGACACAGCCGTCGCCCCGATTCGCCATCCGCTTCGAATCGAGCATGTCTCGCTTCGCCGAGAACGCCGTCGCGTCCGATCGCGCCCATTTCTCGCTTCTCGAGTCAGTCTCTTCAGTCGTCCTCGAGCAGGTTTTCATCGGCTTCGATTTCCCCGTTCCCGAGGGCTCCGAACCCTTCCGCTGCGAAACGATCGCAGGATCCTTCGACCGTCGCGCCAGAGAGTCCGAACAGAGCGCCGGACGCGACAGCGAGGAGTCGGCTGAACCATCTGAGTCGGCGCCCGAGACCTGCCCCAAGGACGCATCGTCCCCCACCTCCACATCAGTAGTGCCCTATGACGCCGACTTCGCCCGCCAGCAGTTGAAAAAGGCGGCCGAGTCCGATTCGAAGGAACTGCCCGAATTCCCCGAGCTCGATGAAGGCGTCTGCTTTTCGAAGTGGGTCTATGACTATGTCGACGCTGAGGATCTCGTCGAGATCTCGAGATTTTGGGAACCAACACTGCTCGCACCTACCGTCAGCTGTCCGGCGCAATGACGATCTTCTATGGTCTCCCCCGCTTTGCCGATCGAGTTCGCGCAGGCGAGTTCACCCAGGCTCATGTCGACGTGGTCTCCCGCCAATGTGCCGATGTCGCGTTTGACTACCTCCCGAAACTCGATACCTTCCTGGCTGCCAGGCGCGCCGACATCACCTGCGAGACCTTGCGCCGGGACCTGGCGAAGATGATCGCCCTGCTCGTTCCTCGGGTCGACAACACCGAGCTCGCCACCAAACGTCGTCGCGTCGACGTCGAGGGTTTTAAGGACGGCTCTGCTTGCCTGACCGTCAGCGGCCCTTCGGCTGAGATCTTCGCCTGCTACAACCGCATTCAAGGCATCGCGCTTGCCGTGCACGCAAGAACAAGTCGGCGTTCAATCTGCCCGTGGGGGTTGAGATCAGCGATGACCGGTCTATCTCGCAGCTCGAGTACGACCTCTTCACCCGACCTGTGCCGGAACTCAAGGTCAAGGTCATCTCGGTCGACCCGATCACGGGAATCCAAACTGCCAAAGAAGCGTCGCTGCTCGACGCCGACGGCGAACTCATTCCGGACATGGACCGCGATGACGCCGTCGCTGGTTTCGCCAAGGACGTCGCTTCGGGATCCGCTGACAGCACGGAGTCAACTGACAGCAATTCCTCGCAAGGCCGGTCCACCGGATCCGCATTCCGCCCCGACGACGAGGACGCCGCCGGACCCGTTGAATATTTCGTCAAGCTGCGCATGCCCACCAGCAGCCAGTGGCTGTCGCATCAGGCCGCCACCGTGGTGACCGTTCCCTTCCTCACGCTCACCGGAGACTCGGACCTGCCCGGTACATTTGCCGACGGCTCTCCGGTGCCCGCCGAGGTAGCCCGCAACATCGCCGGCCGTTCGAAGAGCATCCAGCGGATCCTCACCGATCCCGCTACCGGCACACCCATCGACGCTAAGGCGACCACCTACCAGGTCCCCAGAGATCTTCGGAAGACACTGATCGAACAGTGGACGGTGTGCACCGTTCCCGGCTGCTCGCGCCGGGCAGAGAAGTCAGAGATCGACCATGTCGTTCCGTTCTTCCATCTGGATCCGCTCAAGGGCGGTCTCACTCGGTTCGGAAACCTGCATCCGCTGTGCAAGAAGCATCATTCGTTGAAGACCGCCGGCCGCCTTCGGGTCACTATGCCCAAATCCGGTGAGCTCGACTACGAGTTCAAACACGGGATCTCGACCACTGTGTCTGCGCCCGGGCAACCGATCAATGTTGCACAAGCACTCGAATTCGATGCCTTAGGACGACTGGGTCTCAAGCGGTGGAAACTGCCCTGGTCAATGGTGCCTCCCGCACTAACGGTGCTCGAACTCATGCCTGGTGAATCGACGATCCGCCAGCGCGATGAAGAGAAGCGCTGCCGAGAGGAGCGCGAAGCACGTGAGCGCCGACTGGCGGAAGCGTTCGAGAAGCAGCAGGCTGAAACTCGTCGGCTGCGGCTGGAACGCTGCCTCAATTGGGAGAAGTCTGCCCAACAACCTTGTCTTCCCGCAGGAAACAACCCTGCAGCCAGAAAGCAGCTGACCGGAAACTGGTATGCGGGCTACCGCGCTCAGATGGCCAAGATCAATACGGAGCGCGCACGCCTTCGGAAAGAGAAACTGCGCGAGAAGAAGGCCGCCGCGGCCCGAGACGCCGACGTCGTCGCTCGGGAGCGGGCCGCCATCGCCGAGGCACTCGCCGATGTTGCACCGAGGTACTCCCAGGACAGCTCAGGAGCCACCGACCCCTGGGATTCCCGCTACGTACCCGACCGGATCAATTGGGACCACGACCTCGAGGTCGATCCCCCGCCGTTCTGATTACGCGGCAAGGGGCCTGCTCCCAGCTTAGACAGCGGCGGCAAGTGCCGGTACGTCTGCCGCCCCTCCTCTACTGCAGAGCGCGGCTTTCGTCCACTGCGTCGACTTCAGTTGTGAGGTCACGACCACGGGTCTCTGGCGCGAAAAGTGCGCCGAGCAAGCCGCAGCCAGCAAAGAGGATGAGAACGATCGCGACGGGCCACCACGAGTCTGTGATCACAGCTACGAGCGCAGCCGCAATCACCGGCGCCAAGCCGCCGGAAACTACCGACCCAACTTCCTTGATCGTAGTCATGAACGTATACCGGTGTTTCGATCCAAACAGTTCAACCAACCAGCTCGACTCAACGCCATAGAGGTTCGGCAGGGGGCCGCCCACGAAGATAGCGAATACCGCGGCAATGACGATCGGATTGCCGGTCTCGATGAGCAACATAGCCGGAATCGCGAAGAGGATCTGGAAGAGAGTGAAGCCCAGGAACACCGGCCGTCGGCCCAACTTGTCGCTGAGCTTGCCGAAATAGGGCACGGTCGCGAAACCGATGACGGTTCCGATCATGATGCCTGTCGTAACCACCGCGGAATCCAGACCGGTCGTAGTCACAACCCATCCGACCATGAAGCCTTTGACCAGGTAGACAGCAGAATTCTCGCCCATGCGGATGCCCAGGGCGAGCAGAAACGACTTTGCCGACTGCCGTGCCTCGACAAGAATGCTCGGCTGCTCCACCTGGTTCGCAGCGGCCTCCGCGCGGCGATCCTTGGCTTCCTCAAACACCGGAGATTCCTTGACCTTCGTGCGAATCGCCAGTGCCACGAAAGTGGTGACGATGCTGAGCAGGAACGGAACCCGCCAGCCCCAGCTGAGGAAGGCGTCATCGGGCAAAAGTGTGAGTAGAGTCCATAGCACTGTGGCCAGGAAGATTCCGCTGTTGGTCCCCATCGCCACGATCGCCCCGAAGAGCCCACGGCGACGCACGGGCGACGATTCGACCAAGAGCACCGACGCTCCGGCCAATTCGGCTCCGGCCCCGAACCCTTGCACGAGTCGGAGAAGGACTAGCAGTGCCGGCGCCCAGATACCGATCTGTGCATAAGTCGGAAGAAGCCCGATGCCCATGGTCGCGATGCCCATCATCGACAGCGTGACGATGAGAACGATCCGACGACCGTGCTTGTCACCGACTCGGCCGAAGACGTAACCGCCGATAGGTCTCACAACAAACCCGGATCCATAGACACCGAGGCTGGAGATCAGCGCCACTGCAGGAGTCTCATTGGGGAAGAACAGCGGCCCGAAGACCAAGGCGGAGGCAAGCGTGTAAAGAGTGAAGTCCATGTATTCGAGCGAACTGCCGAGCCATGAGGACCATGCGGCACGGCGCAGCTCAGGACGAGTCACGTTCGGATCAGGCGGTGATGCAACCTGGGTATTTGTCTTCATTGACATGATTTCAACTTTCTTCGATTCGAATTCTCGCGTGTTCGGCAGGGAGCCGCATTGGACGGCTGTCGCCGACAATTGCCCGTGAACATGGGTCGGCAGGCGAGGCTTCCGGTTCAGCGCAGGTAGATGCGGGTGGGATCGAGCGTCTCTCGCAGCAGCGCCAGCTCACCCGGAGTCGGCGGCAGCGTCGTCTCCAGGTCGGGCGAGACCTGCAGGCTCCACCCGGTCTGGCGCACCACTTCGGCAGGGTCGACACCAGGGTGAACGGCCGTGAGTGTGAGTTCTTCGTCCTGGGCGAAGCGCGTCATGATTCCCATGTCAGTGATCACATGGGTTACGCCAGCGCCCGCCGGCATTGACCCGACCGCAGCCTCGGCGGCCGTCTTCGGCCCCGGGGAGGTGACGAAGTCCAAGGACTCGACGAAGGTACGCGGGGTATGTCGGCGCATGACGAGGAAGATCTCGGCCGCGCCCGCCATGGCCTCGATGGCTCCGCCTGAGCCCGGAAGCCGGCTGTCGGGGTGCTCCCAGTCCTCACCGATGAGAGTGGAGTTGAGATTCCCGTGCTTGTCGACCTGGGCGGCGCCGAGGAATCCGACGTCGATGCGCTGACCCTGCAGAACATAGTTGAACAGGTGGGTCATCGGCATCACCGAGGCGGCTCCCGGGACGAGGATCGAGTCCGAAATGCTGCGCGGCATGGCCGGCGGTCTGGCTCCGGTGACTCCCGACTCGTAGACGATCTCGACGTCCGGCGCCACAGTGTGCTGGGCCAGAGAGACGGCCAGTGTGGGCAGGCCGTGTCCGGCGAAGACCACATTGCGTCCGGCCAGCGCACGGGCCGAATGGACCGTGAGAAGTTCGCTGCTGGTGACCTCGTCGCCAGCGATCTCGCTGCTTGTGGTCTCGCTGACCTCGTCGCAGGTCTGGGTCTCAGCGATGTCGTGAGCGCTCAGCGTCATGCTCGGCCTCCGTAGTTCACAGGTGTCGAATAGGCGTCGTGGATGGCCATCCGCTCGAAGTGGTCCGATCCGAGAGTCGCAAGGAACTCATCGTGATCGTTCGTGCCGCGGATGTTGGTCTCGAGCCAGCTCTGAACCGCCGCCCCGTCGCGCGCGAGCACCGACCACTGTCTCGAGAACTCGTCGTCGCGGTCGTAATAGCCCTGGACCGAGTGAGGATGCGAGCCTCGGGGGACGGCGACGACGGCGTCGACGACGTGCGCGGGAACGATCGTACGGTTCGGATCGGATCGGACGACAGCCTCGTCGACAATCTCCTCGACGGTGACGATGAGTCGGCGGCCGGCGAACGCGGCCTCGGTTTGGATTCCGAGCATCCCCCAGGCCTGCACGTTTCCGTGCATGTCCGCGCGTTGGGCGTGGATGATCGTGAGGTCGGGGTTGAGAGCGGGGACGACGTGGATGTTCGGTCCGCCGTAAGGGTCTGGCACGGACCTGATCCGCGGATTCTTCGCCGCCAGGTCGCTGCCCCGATAGGAGGCGATGGGCTGGAACGGCAGCTTCGCGGCACCGGCCTGGTAGCGAGCGACCATTCCACCGTGACTGTATTCGTCGAACCACAGCGGCTCCGGGTCCGACTTCTCAATGCGCCGCCGCAGTTCGTGGAGGGAACCGGCCGAACTGTTGGCGATGAACGAGGAGATGAGACCCTTCAGGCAGTTCGCTCCGAGCAGCTGGTCGACGATGACATCGCAGGACATGCGGGCAAGGATCAGATCCGTGAAGTCCTGCCGGATGATCTCGTGCGCGGCGGCGACCGGCACGATGTGCCCGAATCCCTCTAGCGCGACAGTGTCCCCATCGTTCAGATATGTGCCGATCGCCTGGGACAGACTCATCGTCTTGTCCATCGCGTTCCTCCTCGAACCTCGAATGGCTGTGACCTGAGTCATCCTTTCAGAATCATTGATACCCGTCCAATACTTATACTGAGGACTATTGATGCATAGTCTGCACGAATAACAACCGGCCTCTCACACCCCGGGGCCGCACCGAACTCACGAACGAGGCACAGATATGGACACCAAGCACATCCGCGCGTTTCTCGTCCTCGCCGAAGAGCTTCATTTCGGCCGCGCCGCGGAACGACTGCACATGACCCAGCCGCCCCTCAGCCGCCTCATCCGAACTCTGGAGTCCGATATGTCAGCCCAACTGTTCGAACGCAGCACCCGGTCGGTGCGCCTGACTCCCGCCGGGCAAGCGCTTATCGAACCTGCGCGCGACATCCTCATGAGCCACCGCCTGGCCGACTCGGCGGTGCAGGCCGCGGGGAAGGGAGAGGTCGGGCACTTGCGTGTAGCTTTCACCGGCATCGCAACCCACAAACTCATGGGAAGTCTGCTCAAGCTCGTCCGCGGCACCCACCCCGGGATCCACCTCAGCCTGCAGAGTGCTTCCTTTGCCCTGCCGGCCATCGACAGCGTCGCCGACGGTTCTGTGGATCTCGCCTTCGGGTACTGGCCGTTCATCCCGCACGCAGTCGACACACGAGTCGTTGCGCAGGAGTCACTCGTCGTCGCCATGCACCGGGACCATCCCCTGGCAGACCGAACTTCGGTGTCGATGAGTCAACTCGAGGGAGAGGAATTCATCACACTGCCGCCGAACCCGGGGTCGACGACGATCGAGCGACTCTATGGACTGTCGCAGGCGGCCGGGTTCAATCCCACCGTCATCCAGACGGCTCCGGACACGTGGACGATACTCTCACTTGTCGGCGCTGAGATCGGCTGTTCGGTCACCGTATCGTCAGTGCCGCAGAATGCCTCGTTCCCCAACATCGCCTTCGTCCCCCTCGAGGACCCGCAGGGATCTTTTCCGCTGCTCATGGCATGGCGCAGAGACGGCGCCAGCCCCGCCCTCGCCGAGGTTCTTCGACTGGCCCAGCAGCTGTTCCCCACAGCTGTCCCGTAGACTGCATCAGAAAACGATCGCTCGAAAAGCAGCGTGGACTTCACGACGAGGATGTAGTGATTCATGAGTGTGCTCTATCTGGTCCGGCACGGACAGGCTTCGTTCGGCACCGATGACTATGATCGGCTGTCTGATCTCGGCAAGGAGCAGAGCCGTATCGCCGGACGCTTCCTCGGCGCACAGGGCATCGAGCCGGACAGGATCGTCCATGGTGAGATGCTGCGGCAGCGCCAGACGGCCGAAGGCCTCCTCGAGGGCATGGGCCTGAGCATGGATGCCCATGTCGACTCCGGGTGGAACGAGTACGCCGCGTGGGAGCTCACCGGTGTGCTCGACGATGTCGACCCTCGTGCCAAGCACGATTCGAAGATCTTCCAGGGCGAACTCGAACGCGGTGCCGCCCGTTGGGCCTCGGGCGAACACGACGAGGACTACCGGGAGACCTACAAGCAGTTCACTTCACGCGTCGAACGCGCCCTGGATGATGCCGTCGCCGCCATGGGGTCGGGGCAGTCGACAATCGTTGTCTCGAGCGCCGGCGCGATCGCGTGGACCGCTGCCCGCTTGATCGGCGGCGGCTTCGATCAGTGGATGGCGTTCAACCGAGTGACGATCAATACCGGCATCACGAAGATCATCACCGGCCGAGGCGGAACCAGCCTCATCTCGTTCAACGACCACGGCCACCAGGATCCGAAGAACGCCACCTACCGCTGAGGCAGCGCAGGCCGAGCCCGCGAGTCAGCCGTTCCCGGTCTCTCCGGATCGCCCGTGTTCTGTCCCTGTGGGGATCCCGACCACAACCGGTTCCGCAGGTCCGCAGCATCCGCCTGCATCCGGTGCGCCTGCCGTGGGCAAGTCGACAGAACCAGGCTTGCCGGTCGGCGCGTCACACGAAGATCCAATGTCGGTCGAACACACGCCGGTCTCCGGCAGGACGAGCTCGACTCGGTCCGCTGCTTCGTGGTCCCCTGCAATTGCTGCGACGACGGAGCGGACCTGCTCGTAACCGGTGTACATGAGGAACGTCGGAGCTCGCCCGTAGGACTTCATGCCCACGATGTAAAAATTCGGCTCGGGATGCCCCAGCGCCCGGGCACCATGCGGCGGGACCGTTCCGCAGCTGTGATATTCGGGATCGATGAGCGGCCCCAACTGCTGCGGGGCTTCGACAACCGGGTCGAGGTCCAGCCGGATCTCGCGCAGGAATCCCAGGTCGGGACGGAAGCCGGTGGCCGGGACGACCCGATCGGCGTGGAGCGTCACCGGCTCACCGCCGGTCTCGGCAGCGACGGTGCCACCACCGTCGGTGGCGAACCCGGTGATCGTCGTGGAGGCATGCACATCGATGGCTCCGTCTTCGACAAGGCGGCGGAGCCGCGCGCCCAGGGCTCCGCGAGCCGGCAGACCGTCCTGGTCCTCCCCACCGTAGACGGATGCCGGGTCTGCGCGCCTGAGCACCCAGCCGATTCGCGTGTCCGGGGATTCCTCTCGTAGTTCGGCCAGAGCCAAGAGCGTGTTCGCCGCCGAATGCCCTCCTCCGACGACGAGCGTCTTCCGCCCGGCGAACTGCTCGCGATCACGACCGACGACGTCGGGCAGAGGCGAGGTGACGAACCCCCTGCGGCGGGCTTCAGCCTCACCCGGACCAATAAGCCCGGACTGCCCCAGCGGGTTCGGGGTCTCCCAGGTTCCCGAGGCATCGATGACGGCCCTGGCATGGACATCGACCGATGTCCCGTCGGAGCTCTGAGTGCGGACGAGGAAGGGAGTCGATCCACGCTGCGAGGTTCCGGTGCGGTCCTTGCCGACTCGGCTCACTGCCACAACCCGGGTATCGGTGAGGATAGCGTCACGGAGTTCAGCTGTTTCCGAAAGGGGGTTGAGGTAGTCGCGGATGAGCTCGGCACCCGTGGGCAGGTGGTCTCCGTCGGGCTCCTGCCAACCGGTGGGCGAAAGCAGACCTCGCGCCGCCTCGTCGATGTTGTACTTCCACGGAGAGAACAGACCGATGTGGCCCCATTCGGCGACTGCCGCGGCCGAGGAGGGTTCCGCCTCGAGAACGAGCGGGCGGATTCCGCGGGTGACCAGGTGAGCGGCGGCCGCGAGGCCGACCGGTCCGGATCCGATCACGACGACCGGCAGATCGGCGAGCGCATTGTCAGTCATGGCGGGCCTCCTCGGTGGGTTGAGGTGATTCTGTGGGTTGAGGTGATTCTGTGGTCGATGTGCCGGGCAGCGCCTCGGTGTCGGGAACGAGGTCGGCGATCAGCGCTTCGACGCGAGCCCGGATCTCATCACGAATCCTACGCACCGACTCGAGGTTCTGCCCTGCGGGATCATCCAGATCCCAGTCTTCGTACCGTTTGCCGGGAAAGATCGGGCAGGTGTCGCCGCAGCCCATGGTGATCACGACGTCGGAGGTGCGCACCGTGTCGGCGTCGAGCAGCGTGGGACTGTTTCGGGTGATGTCGATGTCGAGCTCTCCCATCGCATCGACAGCAATCGGATTGAGCGTCTCGGCAGGTGCGCTGCCAGCGGATCGGACTTCGATCTGCTCCCCGCCCAGCTCACGGAGGAATCCGGCCGCCATCTGGGATCTGCCTGCGTTGTGCACGCAGACGAAGACGACGCTCGGCTTGTCGATCGGTGTCGGACTCATACTCGGTTCACTCCTTGGCCGGAGGCGGATGGGAAGAATCGTGGTCGTGCCCACAGCGCGACGTAGACGAGGGCGACGAGGATGGGCACCTCGATGAGAGGGCCGACGACTCCGGCCAGCGCCTGTCCGGAGGCGACGCCGTAGGTTCCGATCGCCACCGCAATGGCGAGTTCGAAGTTGTTGCCGGCGGCTGTGAACGCCAGGGTCGTCGTCTTCTCGTATCCCAGCCTCAGCGCTTTGCCGATGATCATCCCGAACGCGAAGACGACGACGAAGTAGACGAGCAGCGGCAGGGCGATGCGGGCGACATTGCCCGGGTGAGAGGTGATCTCGTCACCCTGGAAGGCGAAGAGCAGGACGATGGTGAAGAGCAGTCCGTACAGCGCCCACGGCCCGATCTTGGGGAGGAACCGGTCTTCGTACCACTCGCGTCCTTTCGTCTTCTCCCCCACGGTGCGGGTGAGGAAGCCGGCGAGCAGCGGGATGCCGAGGAAGACGAGAACGCTGAGGGTGATCGCCCAGAAGGAGAATTCGCTGCTGGTCGTCGGCAGGCCCAGAAGGTCCGGCAGCCACTGCAGGTAGAACCAGCCGAGGAGGCCGAAGGCGATCACCTGGAACACCGAGTTGATGGCGACGAGCACGACGGCGGCCTCGCGGTCCCCGCACGCCAGGTCGTTCCAGATGAGGACCATGGCGATGCACCTGGCCAGACCGACGATGATGAGTCCGGTGCGGTATTCGGGCAGGTCGGGAAGGAACAGCCACGCCAGGGCGAACATGAACGCGGGGGCTGCCAACCAGTTGATGACCAAAGAGGTGATCATGAGCTTCTTGTCGGCGAGCACGCGTCCGGTCTCGTTGTATCGGACCTTCGCGAGCACCGGGAACATCATCACCAGCAGGCCGATGGCGATCGGCAGGGATACGTCGGCGACCTTGACCGAGTCCAAGGCCTCTGCCAGGCCGGGCACGACCCTGCCCAACAGCAGACCCAGCGCCATGGCGCCGATGATCCACAGCGGCAGGAGTCGGTCCAGCGTCGACATCTTCGCTGCCACCGGCGAATCGATGTGGGCAGTAGCCGTGGAGTGCATGGTCTTCCTTGAGGTCCTGGTCGGTTCTGCGCCGCACTCTTGTGCCGACGCATTGAAGTTCTTCGATACGATCGGACCACAAGGCATCGACAAATGTCAATGTATGCGCATAATGGAAGAGTGACCACACAACCCGCACTCTCTCCGACCGAGGCGGACGTCTGCTGCCCGGCACTGACCGTCTCGCCGTTGAGCCTCGATGACGCTCAGGACTTCGCGCGCATTCTCAAGTCAGTGGCCGACCCGACCCGGTTGCGTCTGGTCTCGCTCATCGCCGCGCACGAGCAGCAGGAAGCGTGCGTCTGCGATCTCACCGAGCCCGTCGGGCTCGGACAGCCGACCGTCTCCCACCACCTGAAGATCCTCGTCGACGCCGGGGTCCTCCGTCGGGAGAAGCGCGGCGTCTGGTCGTATTACTCGCTCGAGGCTTCTGCGCTGAATCGGATCTCGGAGTTCCTCGCCCCGAACTGAGGCTCAAGGGGCAGAGCCGCCTCACACTCTCACTGGCGCAGCCTCACACACACCTCACGCGTGCATCCGCGCACCCTTCACCACCCGATCGACACCGTTCTTCGGACCGTGCAGAGCCACCCCGACGAGGTTGAGCTCCTCGGCCGGGACACCGGCGACGGCAGCGCGGTTGGCGGCATCGTGTCCGGTGGAGAACAGTTCTTCCGTGTAGATCGCAGTCGCGATATCGCGCCCCGCCGAATGCGGCGTCCTGGCCCTGCGTGAGATCGCGAACTCCCGGCTGATCCCCGCCACCGAGACCGCCTCCGATGCGCCGCTTGCCCGACGTCTGCGGGAGATGCTCGATGATCGACTGGTCGAGTCCTTCACCATCGCCGAGGCGGCTGCCGAGCTCGGCGCCCACCGCAGCCACCTGGTGCGGGTGTTCACCACGACGTTCGGGATCGCGCCCCACCGGTATGTCATCGGCCGACGGGTCGATCGCGCCCGCCGACTTCTTCTGGCCGGACACACCCCCGCCGAGGCGGCCGCGGAGTCAGGCTTCCACGATCAGGCCCATCTCACGAGACATTTCCGGTCGACCCTGGGCACGACCCCGGGAGTCTTCGCGGCGTAGACCGGGCCACATGGCGATTGCGATTCAGGTCGGCCACGTCCACCTCGGCTGAACGCCTGCCGATCTGGCAGGGCGCGTCGTCAGCTCCGGCGACGGCAGGCCGCCACCCGTCACCCCTGCTGGTTGCGATGGGCGTAGGCGACGGCTTCGGCGCGACTGCTCACACCGAGCTTGCGGTAGAGCGCGGACAGTCGGTTCTTCAGCGTTCCCGACACCACGCCGAACTCGCGGGCGATCTGCGCGATCGACTTCGATGAGTCGATGGCGAACAGCAGTGACTGTTCGGCCACAGTGAGATCCGTCTGGAAGTCCGGGGTCACCGGCGCGGTCTCGGGCAGCTCGAGCAGACGCGTCTGCAGCACGGATGCCGAGAGCTCCGTCGAATTGAACGACCGAGCCACGGCTTCCCACTCGGAGAATTCGGCCGAAGCCGGGATGAGCGACTCTCGAGCTGACTTCGACAGCTGCGCGACCGCCAGCACCGACGCCGTGATCGCACAGTAGTCGAGCATCTGCACGAACGTCTCCAGCGCTTCGTCGGCACGCCCCTCATGGTGGAGCATGTCGGCACGCAGGGCCATGGCACAGCTCTTGTGCCGGGGCCCCTGATCACTGCCGAGTGCCTGCCCGGTCGCAGCCCACAGCCGATCATGCTGCCCGAAGACGAGGGCCTGTCGAGCCTTGATGATCGAGTCGCCAGGGCTGCTCGAACTCATTCGGTCGCTCATATCCTGCAGCGTCTTGGTCTCTCCCGCCGCAGCAAGTACGAAACCGACGATATTGATGAATCCGGAGAATTGAGCGCTCGCGTCGTCCGCCGTGGGCAGGATCTGCACCGTCGGGCTCTCCGTCACCAGCTTCGCAGCGATCGACATCCGCCCGCGGTACACGTAGTACAGAGCCTTGGCACAGTCCGGAATCGGCCCCAGGTGCTGAGTAGTCTTCGCTTGATCCAGCTCAGCAAGGATGCCCTCAGCCGCGTCGAGATCGAGTCGGTCGAGGCTGCGGAACAGCTCAACACTCAGTGCCGTTCGCTCGTCGGGCAGCGTCTCCATCCCGAATCGTGCGGCGGCCTCACGCGCCTCCTTCAGACAACGATCCATATCTGACCCGTGACCGTGGCCCAGCCCGGCCAGAGCGGTTTCGACCAACCCCGACAGCAGCGGGTGCGGTGAGTTCGGAGTGTAGATTCCCGCGAAGTGCACGACGTTCTGCAGCACGGAAGCCGCCTCGGTGAAGCGACCGACCGCAATGAGGCACCACCCACGCTCAAGGTTGAGTTCGGCCTGCAGCATCAGCGTGGGCCCCGGCTCTCCGGCACCGAGGCTGAGCATCCGCTCCCGCCCCATCTCGATGACGCCCAGCGCCGCATCGAAGTTCTGGTTCAGACGGTGATGGCGCGCTTCCAACATGGTCAGCACGGCCATCTCGTCGCCGGAGAGCGGAAGGCTCGGGTCGGCCAGTCGGCCGTGCAGCTCCGGCACCACGATGCTGTCGAAGTCGGTGGCGGTCAGCAACTTTCCGGGGTCATCGGTCCCGAGCATCCGCCGGGTCGAATCGATCCGCCGTGCAGCACTGCGGGCCAGGGTGAGGATCGGATTCTCCGCGACCATAGCCTCTGGAACGTTGAGAAAAGCCTCAATCGATTCCGGAACATCTACGAAGACATTGACCGACCGTCGCGCCCACCCGCGCTCCAGCACCTTCCAATCCCTGATCTCCAAGACAAGGTCGAGCAGCCCCGGCAGTCCTTCACGACTGTCCATGCGTTGGCGGCCGACGGCGTCGGCGATAGCCGTGCTGAGGGCTTCGCGTGGAGTTTGCTTCGCGGGGCCGTCGTCGACTGCGGAGATGCGCCGCATCAGGATGCGGATGAAAGCGGGAACGGTGAAGACCTCGGAGTCGCCGGGAGCAACGGCGAGCAGGCCCGCCGAGGTCAGCAGCGGGGTGAGACCATCGGGTGTGGCGTCGTTCGTGACCTTCGCTGCGTCGAAGGCGGCATAGACAAGGTCGACCATGGACGAGGTGATCTTCGGCGTCCACGAGAAGAGGGCGAGCAGATAGAGTGCGGCCGATTCGCGGGAGGCATCCCTGATCGCAGGGCTCAGTTCCGTCGACAGCATCGCGACAGTCCGGTCGGGGTCGGTATCGCCCGCGGGCAATCCCGCTTCGACTCGGGCCTGAATCAGGGAGTCGGCGATGCGGGTACGGCCGCCGCTGGCGCGGAAGATCGGTTCCAGCTCGGACTCGGAGAGTGTGTCGCCCAGTTCGAGCGCAGATGCGAAGCCCTTCGCCGAGGCGGCTCGCGGTCCGAATTGCAGGTCGAAGACCGATGAGGTCCCGTCGGTTCCCGACGGTCGGTTCGCATTTTCGGCTCGGTTGGTCTGTTGAGGTGACACGGAGGGGGAACTTTCGTCTCGACTCGACTCACGTCGAGGTGCAGCCGGGGAAGCCGCTGGGTAATGAGGGGTGCATTCATGATTATGACAGAGAATCCCGTGTCATCCGCGACCCCGAACCTGATTCTTTCCTCGGAGCCTCGGAACCCGGCGGGCGCAGCTGGGTGAGCTTCCCCACTCTGGCCAAGAACTCCGACAAGAGGATTTGTTATCCAATCGAGACAACATCTGGTGCACTTAGTTGAAATTTTAACTTATAGTTGAATATGCAACTACCTCCCCTCTGAACATCCGGAAGTGATAATGACACAGCAGCCCCCAGTACCGGTCGACAACTCGAACCAGTGGATCCCCGCTCAGCCCGCATACGGCCAGAACCAGCCCTCATTCGGGCAGTTCCAGCCCCTCGTCGGGCAGAAATCGTTCCTTGCTACGTGGCTGCTGTCGTGGCTGCTCGGCGGACTCGGCGTCGACCGCTTCTACCTGGGCAAGATCGGTACCGGTGTCCTCAAGCTCATCACCTTCGGCGGTTTCGGCATCTGGGCCCTCGTCGACCTCATCATTACGCTGGCCGGCGGACAGAAGGACAAGCAGGGGCTGCGCCTCCAGGGATATGACCAGCACAAGAAGGTCGCCTGGATCGTCACCGGCATCTTCTTCGTCCTCGGCCTCATCTTCGGCGGAGTCTCTGCGGGCTCGGCATCGAATGCCACCGACGACAATGCGCCGATCGTCTCCGAAGAGGAAGCTCCTGCCGAGGAAGCTCCCGCAGCCGAAGCAGTCGAAGAACCCGTCGACGCAGAACCTGCCGTCGAGGAGGAACCGGCCGAGGAACCGGCCGAAGAGCCGGCGGAAGAACCCGCTGCTCAGGAGCCTGTCGAGGAAGAACCCGTCGTCGAGGAGCCCGCTGCACCGGCGGAAGAAGAGGACGACTCGAGCGTTCCCGCCGAATACAACTCAGCCCTGACAAAGGCTGAGACCTACTCGGACATGATGCACATGAGCAAGCAGGGCATCTACGACCAGCTGACGAGCGAATACGGTGAGGACTTCTCCGCCGACGCCGCCCAGTACGCCATCGACAACGTCCAGGCCGACTGGAACCAGAACGCCCTGGAGAAGGCACGGATCTACCAGGACGACATGGCGATGTCGCCGAATGCGATCCACGATCAGCTCACCAGCGAATACGGTGAACAGTTCACTCAGTCCGAGGCCGACTACGCGATCGAGAACCTCAACAACTGACGGAACAGATCAGTCACGCTGATCAGGCAGATAGAACCATTGACCTGACAAGCTCGAAGGCGGGCGAAGGAAGAGATTCCTTCGCCCGCCTTCCTGCGTCTGACCCGCATATCTGATCTCTCCGTCCGATCAGTCTGAATACGGTCCTCAGCTCACACCCACCGATACTCGTACTCGGGCCTCCCCGGAGTCCCGTGTCGGGGCTGTTTGATCGCCTGTTTCGTTGCGACGAGATGCTCGAGATACCGGCGGACGGTCACGCGAGACAATTCAAGCCGACGCCCCACCTCGGTGGCGGAGACCGGAACCGAGGAGTCGCGGACGAAAGCGGACACGGCGTCCAAGGTCTCGGCGATCAGCCCCTTCGGCAGGGTCGTCGACGATACCGACCGCAGGGCTGAGAGCGCATTGTCCACCGAGGCCTGAGTCGCCAACGACCCCGACCCGGTGAGACCGCGCCGGAACTCCCGCTGGTTCTCCAGCTTCTCCCGGAACGACGCGAAGGTGAAGGGCTTGATGAGGTACTGCGTGATGCCCGACGAGATCGCCGACCGGATCACCTGCAGGTGCCGCACCGCGGTGATCGCGATGATGTCGACGTCCTGACCGCGCGAATTCAGGCGCCCTGCCACTTCGAGACCGTGCGAATCCGTGAGATTCATGTCGAGGAGGACGATATCGACTGACGTCCCGGCCGCGGCGAGTTCGTCGAAGCGTTCGATCGCCTCGTGCCCGCCCAGGCAGGTCCCGACGACTTCGAAGCCGGGCACTCGGGCCACGAAGTCCGCGTGCGCCTGCGCGGTCATCGGATCGTCTTCGACGATGAGCACCCGCAGCGCGGCATCATTGCTCACGTGGGTCTCCTTCCGCCTGTTGCTGACTCAGACCCGCATCATCCGCGGTGGGGTCCTGCGCAGAATCGTAGTCGCCTACAGCAGTCGTGTCCCCCAGCGGGAGCGTGACCGTGAAGATCGCGCCGCCATCGGAATCGACATCGATATGCCCGCCGAGGCGGCTGACCGCCTGCCGGACCAATACGAGTCCGAATCCGTGTCGTCCCACTCCCCCGGGCTCGGGTTTCGCCGAGGTGCCGAGGTGGAAGAGCGCGTCGATGTCTTCGCCCGCGACCCCGGCGCCGGAGTCGGCGATGGTGATGATGAGCTCCCCGTCGGCGGCGACGAAGTCCGCCCATACGTGCTTCTCGTCCGCGTCAGCGACGGCGTCGAAGGCATTGTCGAGAAGGTTGCCGGCGACGGTGACGAGGTCGCGGGCGTCGAGTCGTTCGGGCGGAAGTTCGCCGGTGGCTGTGACGGTGAGTTCGATGCCGCGTTCATTGGCCTGAGCGGCCTTGCCGATCATGAGCGCGGTGATGAATGGTTCGTCGAGGGAAGCGACGAAGGAATCCGTCAGCCGCTGCGACTCCTGCTCATCTTTGACCGCGAAGTCCAACGCCTCCTGCACCCGACCGAGCTCGATGAGCGTGGAGACCGTGTGCAGCCGGTTGGCATGTTCGTGGGTCTGGGCACGCAAAGCTTCGGACAGCGTCGTCATCGTCGCCAGCTCACCGGTGAGCTCCTGGATGTCAGTGCGATCACGCAGGGTCGCGACCGTTCCTCCGATTCCGCGGCCACCCGGTTGGCGCGCACCAGCCCAGCGACTCAAACGGCCACTGTCGGCTCCGCGACCGCGCGGTTGGCTCGCCTGCTTCTGGCTGATGACGAGGACACGATCCGCGGTGAAGTGGATTTCATCGACGGCGACCCGACCGGTCGAAAGAAGGTCACGGACAGATTCGGGCAGGGCCACCTCGGCGAGGGAGATCGGCGTCGATTCCTCCACTGTGGGCAGGCCCAGCAGGGACGCGGCCTCATCGTTGTAGAGGACGAGCCGACCGGAATCGTCGGCGAGGATGAGGCCCTCACGCAGGGAATGCAGGGCCGAATCGTAGAACGCGAACAGCCGACGGAGCTCCTCGGGACCGTAGCCGAGGGTGACTCGGCGCAGGTAGCGGGCGAGCAGCCAGGAGCCGAGTCCGCCGAGGGCGAGCGCGGCGAGGCCGACGAGGATGATCTGCGGCAGGGAGGCCGCCTGCGCCACGGACAGCGTTTCCAGAGTCACGCCGACGGCGACCATGGCGGTGACCTCGCCGGCGGCGTCCTTGATCGGCACGATCGCGCGCACCGACGGCCCGAGCGTGCCTACGTATTCCTCGGTCTCGGTCTGTCCGGCGCGGGCTTTCGCGGTGCTGCCGATGTACTTCTTGCCCAGCTGTTCGGGATCGGGGTGGGTGTAGCGCGTGCCGTCGCGGTCCATGATCGTCACGAAGTCCGCCTCGGCGGTGTCGATGACGGTCAGCGCGTAGGGCTGCAGTCGGGCGGCGGGATCGTCCCCGGTCACAGACTCGGTGACATAGGGATCGTGGGCGAGCGTCTCGGCGATGGACAGGACCCGCTCTCCGGTGGCGTGCCGGATGTTGTTGAGCGTCGTCACGTAGCTCGTCACCGACAGGGCGGTGCAGACGAGGACGATGAGGACGAGCTGGACGAGGAAGAGACGCCTCGCCAGGGTGCCGCCTCGGCGAGCCCGGAATCGCTCCCGGCCCCGCCATGGAGGGGCCGGGAGGGACGCCATTACTTCTTAACGCTCTTCTTTTTCTTCTTGCTGCCGCCGGAGATGAGGAGGGCCAAGCCGATTGCGGCCAGCCACGTGTCCTTGGCCACTGCGGTGCCGTCCTCGGACGGGCGGATGCCGTCGTCCTTGGTCATCGAATCGATGGAGAAGTAGTTCGCGACGAGGCCGGCGGCGAAGGTCGTCAGCGCGGCACCGGCGATGCGGGTAGGCACGAACGGCAGCAGCAGGGCGGAGCCGACGGCGATCTCACCGTAGGACAGGAACTTCCCGAACTGGGCGGGGGTCATGTTCTCGACCATGGGCACACCGTTGGCGGCCATCTGCTGGAGTCCGGCCGCGGATTCCTCGTCGAGACCGAGCTTGCCGATGCCCGAATTGAGGATGAATGCGCCGGGAACTGCGCGCAGAAGTGCGGTGCTGAGTTTCATATCCTGCTCCTTTGTAATCGGATCGTCACTGAGCCAAGACTATCCGTGAGGGCGCAGGCACGCCACAGCTCAAGGGCTCTCGGAGCCACCTGCCGAGATTCTCAGCCCTGCGTGCTGGTGCGGATCCGCTCGATGAGATCGTCGAGGGCGTCGTCGAACTCGCGCTGGGCGTGGTCTTCCATGAGCAGGCCCTGCAATCGGGCCACCGTGGGATACTCGCTGAGGTCGTCGCCGGCGGAGGACTCCTCCTCATCGCCGAGGGCCTCCGGGGTCAGGGAGGCCGCTTGGAGCAGAAGGGCGCCGACGAGGAAGCTCGTGAAGGCCTTGTATGCCGCCACCGCCTCGGCGTCGGCAAATCCGAAGCGCTGCAGTGAGGACAGGAAGTCCTCGACCCAGCGCACGCTGCGCAGCGGCGGACGGAGCCAGGGCGCCTGAGGTGGCTGGGTGGCGATGAGAGGGAAGATCCGCGGATGCTTGAGGGCCAGATTCCGCGTGGCATTGGCGACACGCTGCAGATACTCCTCCCACGAATGGGAGTCCTCTGTCATGAGATCGTCGTCGAAGAGGCCGTCGATGAGCTCGTCGACCATGGCCTCGAGGAGGTCCCCCCGCCCCGAAACATGCCGATACAGTGCCATCGCCTCTACGTCCAAGGCCGTTCCGAGGCGACGCATCGTGAGCTCGCTGAGACCGCAGGCATCGACGAAGGCGATCGCCGACTCGACGACCTGTGCACGATCAAGTCGCTGCTGAACCACGCGCGCCTCCCTTTCTTCGTCGGAGATGTCGCAGACCGGACGGATTTCACCGTCAGTCTACTCGCTTGATCCGACGCGTCGAGAGGTCCCCCGATACCGGGATTACACTGTAAACTCCTCATGGATGACTAAGCTACCACCCTCCATCGACCACCCGACTCGCCAGATCTGTTGCGCAGCGAAAACGCGGTCTGCTAAGTTGATTACGCCGTAAACATGAATAGCGCTCGACAGAGCAGTACGTCCACACCGATCTCCACGAAAGGACGAATCATGGATTCTCACGACAAGACCGACAAGGCCTCTGATAAGGCTGAAGAGCTCAAGGGCAAAGCGAAGACCGCTGCAGGCAAGGTCACCGACGACAAAGGCCTCGAAGTCGAAGGCAGGACGGACGCGGCCAAGGGCAAGATCAAGCAGGTCGGCGACGACACCAAGGACTCGCTGAAGGGCGTCAAGGACTCACTCAAGGACTCACCGGAGGACTGAGGGACGCGGCTGGAGGGCGGAGGCACTGTCCGCCTCCGCCCTTCGGCCATGCTTTCAGATCTCATGCCCCAGAAGTCGGCGTGCCGGTACGATCCGTCCCGGCGGCACGAGAAGAAGAGAAGATGATGGGAACTGACTGCCATGCTTTCGTCGTGGTGGCTAATCGCCTCCCCGTCGACCGCATCGACGGGGCGTGGGAAACCTCGCCCGGCGGGCTGGTCTCAGCCGTGGCTCCCGTGGTGCGCGAGCAAGCCGGAGCCTGGGTCGGCTGGGCGAACACACATGACGACAGCCTCGAGCCCTTCGACTTCGACGGGATGAGCCTCGTCCCCGTCTCGCTCAGCCATGACGAACATCAGCAGTACTATGAGGGATTCTGCAACGCTACTCTATGGCCGCTGCACCACGACCTCATCGTCGCACCGCAGTACCACCGCTCATGGTGGCGGGCCTATCGGGAAGTCAACGCCCGATTCGCACAGGCCGCGGTCGAGGCCGCCGAGACTGGAGCGACAGTCTGGGTACACGATTACCACCTCCAGCTCGTACCGGCGATGATCCGCGCTCGACGACCGGACATCCGGATCGGATACTTCTGCCATATTCCGTTCCCTCCCGTCGAGCAGGTGGCCCAGCTGCCCTGGCGTGACGAAATCCTCCGCGGCCTGCTCGGGGCCGATGTCATCGGTCTCCAGCGAGAGGCCGATGCCGCTAAGGCCCGCCAGGCTATGCAGAAGCTGCTGGGCATGGATCCCGAGGAACTTCGCGGCCGAGTCGGCTCGTACCCGATCTCGATCGACGTCGATGAGATCCGGGCCGCGGCCGAATCCCCCGCGGTACAGGAGATGGCCCGATGCTTTCGCCGTGACCTGGGCGATCCCGCCACCCTCATGATCGGGGTGGATCGCCTCGACTATTCGAAGGGAATCCTGCACCGGCTGTGGGCTTTCGAGGAGCTGATCGACGACGGACTGCTCGATGCGCAGGGAACCTGTCTCGCGCAGATCGCAGTCCCCTCTCGCGAAGGCGTGCGCGCCTACCAGGACCTGCGCGACGAGGTCGAACATGCGGTCGGGCGCATCAATGGGAGGTTCTCCACTCTCGGCGGCGATGTCATCCACTACTCCCACCACTCACATTCGACAGAGGAAGCCGTCGTCCTGTACCTGGCCGCCGACATCCTGCTCGTCACCTCCCTGCGGGATGGGATGAACCTCGTGGCCAAGAAATTCGTCACTGCCCGCCGAGGCAGGGGCGGTGCACTCGTCCTCTCCGAATTCGCAGGAGCCGCCGAAGAACTCGACCAAGCCATCATCGTCAATCCCCATGATCGGGCCGGCCTGAAGGCGGCCATCCATCACGCGGCCACGCTCAGCGAAGACGAGGCCCGGAAGCGCATGGATGCGATGGCCGACACCGTCGCCGCTTTCGACGTCCGCCACTGGGCGCAAACTTTCCTCCATGACCTGCGAGACCCAGCATCTGCGGCGGCTCTGTCGCCCAGCGACTGGTGACACCGACCATTCTGACAGACCTACCCCAGGAGACCACTATGTACACGATGCTCAACAACCAGGAATCCTCGAAGTACGACCTCTACCTTCCCGGCAGACTCGTGGCCGCGCTCCATTACAAACTCGAGCCTGATGCCAATGAGGTCATGTTCATCTACTGCGAAGCTATCGAGCCTATGCAGGCGGATCAGCACCGCCGAGAGCTCATGCGGCGCGCTGTCGAAGACGCGAAGAGTCGACGCCTCAAGCTCACCATCACCTGCCCCATCGGCCTCAAGGCCCTCGAGCAGCGGGTACCGCGTGCCGATGCCGATCACCAGCACGCGGAGGAGCCGCAAGCCTGACTCTCGCCGGCCCGACCTTCGCCGGCCCGACCTTCGCCGGCCCGTCCTCCCTGGCCATACTCCTGCCTCGGCGCGTCTCACTCCTCCTGTGAACACTATGAACGCAACCGAGACACCGATCACATCGGCTGGCACAGTTGTCGGGTACATCACCACCGCGGCCAGTCGTCGCGTGCGATCCCGCCCATCGAGGGGTGTGGTCGCGAACATCGTTTGGAGGAAACATGGCAATGTCGCCACAGCAGAGGGGCGGGTCCGCGAACACGGGCAGGCCCACCGCAGCGGCAACCGATCAGGGTGCCCCGCAGCGGAAGAAGGATCGCACTCACTGGCTCTACATCATGGTCATCGTGGCCGTGTTCGCCGGTGCCGCCATCGGGCTCATCGCCCCGGAGGCGGGAATCGCACTCGAACCCCTGGGCAAGGCATTCGTCGCGCTCATCAAGATGATCATCGCCCCGGTCATCTTCTGCACCATCGTCCTCGGCGTCGGCTCCGTGGCGAAGGCAGCCACCGTCGGCAAGGTCGGCGGGCTCGCGCTCATCTACTTCCTCATCATGGCGACGTTCGCCCTGGTCATCGGCCTCGTCGTCGGCAACTTCATCCACCCCGGCGACGGACTCCACCTCCAGCCGTATGAAGAGGCCGCCGGTGGCGAAGAAGGTGGAATGGTCGCCTTCCTCATGAGCCTCATCCCCGGTGACATCCCGGTTCTGCCGACCCTCGTGCTCGCTCTCCTCGTCGGATTCGCCCTGCAGTCGATGGGCAAGGCCGGCGAGCCGGTTCTCACCGGAATCAAGCACATCCAGGCCGTCGTCTTCAAGCTCATGATGATGATCATGTGGGCCGCTCCCATCGGCGCCTTCGGTGCGATCGCGGCGGTCGTCGGCAAGACCGGCTGGGCCGCGATCGGGGCGATGGCGACCCTCATGGGCGCCTTCTACCTCACCTGTGCGCTGTTCATCGTCATCGTCCTCGGCGGTCTGCTCAAGATCGTCACCGGTCTGAACATCTTCCTGCTGCTGAAGTACCTGGCTCGTGAGTTCCTGCTCATCTTCTCCACCTCGTCGTCGGAGTCTGCTCTGCCGCGTCTGATCGCGAAGATGGAGCACGCCGGAGTCTCGAAGCCGGTCGTCGGCATCACCGTGCCCACCGGCTACTCGTTCAACCTCGACGGCACCGCCATCTACCTGACCATGGCCTCGCTGTTCGTGTCCTCGGCCATGGGCATGCCGATGTCGATCCCTGAGCAGATCTCGCTGCTCGTGTTCATGATCATCGCCTCGAAGGGCGCTGCCGGAGTCACCGGCGCGGGCCTGGCCACCCTGGCCGCCGGTCTGCAGTCGCACCGCCCCGAGCTGCTCGACGGCATGGGCGTCATCGTCGGCATCGACAAGTTCATGTCCGAGTGCCGTGCGCTGACGAACTTCACCGGCAACGCCGTCGCCACCCTGCTCATCGGCAAGTGGACGAACGAGATCGACCTCGACGTCGCCCGCGCCACCCTGTCGGGTGACAACCCGTTCGACGAGCTCTCACTCGAGCCCGATGTCCATGGTGCGCCGACGAATGCCCCCGAGGCGGACGCGGCCCTGCCCGAACCGCAGACCACCGTGGCCGCCGACAACCAGGCGAAGGCCACGATCGGGAACTGACCTTTCGAGCCATCCCGAGTCACACCACCACGGGTGCCGTCGTCCTCATCGTGAGGATGCCGCACGTGGTGTTTCGTCTCCCCTCGCCGAGCGCCTGTGTCGTCGGGACAGCTGTGCAGTCGGGACGCCATCTCCAGGTCCACTTCGGCCACGAAACGCAGTCAATCGGCAGATTCTCGAGCATTTCGATCACCGTGGCCGCAATGTCCTCCGGATGCGATTCCGGCAGCCAGTGGGAGGCCCCTTCAAGCGGGACGAAACGATAAGGACCCTCGACGTAGCGAGCGCTGAGCTCTGCGGTTGCGCGGGAAAAGGCAATATCCTCGCTGCCCCAGATGAAGCTCGTGGGCACCGTGATGGGAGTGCTCGGCGTCCGATCGCTGCCGTCCATCGCTTGGTAGTACTTGAGCACGGACAGAAAAGCCCCTGGCTCACTGAATCGAGCAACATAGGAGGCTGCGAGGTCGTCGGGGACGGCTCCGCCGTAGAGATCGACCAGTCTCTTCCCGTCATCGCGCAGCAACGTTCGGGCCACTCCTTCCGGGTGGTCTTGGATCGACCGCATATAGCCCATGCGTTCGTACTGGTCATCGTCCGTCTTCAGCTGTTTGCCCAGTGCTCTGGGATGTGGAGTCGACACGACGGTACAGGTGTGCAGACGCTGCGGGTGGTTCGCGGCAAAAGGCCAAGCGACCAGTCCGCCCCAATCATGACCGACGAGGTGGAATCGTTCGAGCCCCGCCGCACGGGAGACTTCGTCAAGGTCGGCGACCAGGCCCGCAATTGCGTACTCCCCCACCGATTCCGGGCGCACTCCCGGCGAATATCCTCGTTGGTCATAGGCGAACACACCCATCCCCTGCGCGAGGAGGAGGCCAGCAGTCCTCTCCCAGCAGGAAGCGTATTCCGGCCACCCGTGCAGAAGGATCGCCTCGCCGAGGTCGGGATCCGGGTGCGTCGGCGTCGCCCGGAAAGCGGCGAACTCCCCTTGGCCGGTGGACACCGTCAGCGCCTCGGCGTCGGCGGTCTCCGTCAGCTCTGCCAAGCGCGCGGCCACCGAGGCGTTGTCGAACGGGGCACCACTGTGGGGCTGAGACGTCGCAGTTGTCATGGATCGGCCTCCTCGCTGATCAAGGTCCCTCGATTATCCGCCCTGCTCAGCGTTCATTGCTGAGCTCCGGTCATTGCTGTTCAGCGTTCATTGCTGAGCGCCGGGTGCCTGGGGACTGCGACGAGAACCGTCGGTGGGAATGCCCAGCGCGTTGACCCATAGTTTGGTCGCGGTCTCCACGAGCAGTTCGTCGCTCCCCCAGTCCGGTTCCTCGACCGCATATTTGAAGTACGCCATCCGCCCGACCATCGCTGACAGCGCCCGGGCCGACATGAGGGGGTCGAGACTCGGGTCGACATACCCTTCGTCCTGAAGCTTTCGGATCCACCGGCAGTTGCGTCTGGAGAAGGCCCGCGCCCGGTCGAGGCGCAGTCGACGGAAGTTCGCGTCGATCGCGGCAACCTGTTCGAGCAGGAACATCAGCTTCGCATTGCGCTTATACGACTCGATGTAGGCCCGATGTCCGGCTTGGAGCTGCTCGATGACGGTGCGCTCTTCGTCGCCGCTGTGCGGCGGCCCCGGATGGAGCATGTCCTCCTGAGCTTCGCTGAGCACGGCGGCGAAAGCCTGCTCTTTGCTGTCGAAATAGGTGTAGAACGTGCCCGTGGAGCACTTGGCCTCTTTGGTGATGTCGGTCAGTCGGGAATCTATGAAGCCATCACGTTCGAACACGACTCGGGCGGCGGCGACCAGAGCCGCCCGAGTGCGGATTCCCCGCGTGGTCGTCGGGAGATCGCGCAGGAGTGCGGTATCCACGAGCGTGGGGAGATCCTCAGCTGCGCCTTCGGTCGTCGACATGACAGCCAATCCTACAATCCATTTCTCGGGCACGGGCAGCCATCTGTTGGGCACGGGCAGAGTGCAAGCTCATGATGTCAGCCCGCTCTCCCGCGCAACAGCCCATCCCTGATCGATGATCGCCTGGACGTCGCCGGCCGTGGGCACGCCGTGGGCAGCGGCGTTCGCGGGGTTTTCCGCGACGCGGCGACGGACGCCTTCGGCGATGATCGCGATCTTCCACAGCCCCAGCGTGTGCCAGAAGCCGAGCGTTCGCCTGCTGCGGCCCGAGACAGCCAGGTATTCGGCAGCGATCTCGGCGCGGGACGGGAATCCGTCCACTGCGGTCGGGGCGCCTTCGGGCACCTCGCCGGCCTGAGTCCAATACGCCAAGGAGCTGCCCACATCGGCCAGCGGGTCACCCAGTGTCGCCAGTTCCCAATCGAGCACCGCTCGGATGTCACCGGTGGCGCTGTCGATGATGACGTTGCGGATGTGGAAGTCACCATGGACCAGGGTGATCTCATCGGGCTCGGGCAGATGCTCGGTCAGCACCGAAGTGAGAGCGTCGAGATCGGGACGGTCCTGGGTCCGGCTCTCCTCGAGTTGGCGGCTCCACCTCTTCAGCTGCCTCGGCGCGTAGGGTTTCCGAGACGCCAGGTCGCCCAAGCCGACAGCGTCGATGTCGACGGCGTGGATCTTCGCCAGGGTCCGAGCGAGTTCGAGGCCGAGACGTCTGCGGGTCTCGGGGGCGAGTTGTCGGGCGGCCTCCTCATCGTCGATGACGGTTCCCTCGACGTGTTCCACGATGACGACGGGGACGTCGGCGACTGCGGGGTCCTCACAGACTCCGATGGTGGCGGGGACTGGCACTCCGGTCGATTGCAGGGCAGCGATGATCCGGTGCTCCCGGGCGACGTCATGGGCCGAGGCGAGGAGATGTCCCAGCGGGGGTCGACGGGCGATCCACGACCGGCCCGTCTCGTCGTCGATGCGGTAGGTGAGGTTCGACTGTCCCTGCCCCACCCGGACTCCGTGCAGCGATCCGGTCACCGGCTCGCCCGCGTCCCGTAACCATGTCGCCAGGCTCGGCAGATCGAGTTCGACGCTCATCGGGCCTCCCGTGCGTTCTTCCTCCGTCGCAGTTCACGCCGCGCGATCGACCGTTTGTGCACTTCGTCGGGTCCGTCGGCCAGACGCAGTATGCGCTGATGGGCGTAGAAGCTGGCCAACGGAAAGTCGTCGGTGACCCCTCCGCCCCCGTGGACCTGGATCGCCCGGTCGATGATCGTCAGTGCCATGTTCGGGGCCTTGACCTTGATGGCCGCGATCTCCGTCGCCGCTTCCTTGTTGCCGACGGTGTCCATCATCCACGCGGCCTTGAGCACGAGGAGGCGGGTGGCTTCGATCTCGACGCGAGCCTCGGCGATCCAATCCTGGATGTTCGCTCGGTCTGCCAACGGCTGGCCGAAGGTGACCCGCTGCTGGGCCCGGTCGATCAGAAGGTCGAGGGCGCGTTCGGCCATCCCGATCGAGCGCATGCAGTGGTGTATGCGCCCCGGTCCCAGCCGGGCCTGGCTGATGGCGAATCCGTCACCCTCGCCGGAGAGGAGCGCAGTCTTCGGCACTCGCACATCGTCGAAGATGATCTCGGCGTGGCCTTCCCTGTCGAGGTAGCCGAACACCGGCAGTCCCCGGACCACGGTGATGCCGGGGGTGTCTTTCGGAACGACGAGCATCGACTGCTGCCGGTGGGCCTCTGCGTTGGGGTCGGTCTTGCCCATGACGATGAAGACCTGACAGTTGGCGTGCAGAGCGTTCGAGGCGAACCATTTCCGTCCGTTGAGCACGTAGTCGTCTCCGTCGGAGGCGATGCTCATCTCGATGTTCGTCGCATCGGAGCTCGCCACCGCCGGTTCGGTCATGCAGAACGCCGAGGCGATCTCACCGTTGAGCAGCGGTTTGAGCCACTTCTCCTTGTGCTCGTCGGTCCCGAAGAGCGCGAGGACCTCCATATTCCCGGTATCGGGTGCGTTGCAGTTGATGGCCTCGGGGGCGATCTCCGCACTGCGGCCCGTGATCTCCGCCAGATGTGCGTACTGCAGGTTCGTCAGTCCTGCTCCCCATTCGTCGTACGGCAGGAACAGGTTCCACAGTCCTTGGGAGCGGGCCTCACGTTTGAGGTCTTCGAGGACGGGCGGGTGGAAGTTCGGATCCCCGGCCTCGGCCCGTTGCCGGTGGTAGACCGGTTCGGCGGGGTAGACGAAGTCGTCCATGAAGGCGTTGAGCCTGGATTGGTAGTCGCGGGTCGTCTCATCTGGTGCGAAGTCCATGATTTCTGCTCTCTCGGATGGTTTCCGGCGTGTGTGGTCTCAGGTGTGTGGGGTTTCAGGCCCGGCGGTCGTGAATGCCGGCGCCGCCGGTCTCTCCTCTGACTTCGAGGACGACCTTGCCACGCACGGATCGGGAGTCGATGAGCTCAAGAGCCTCCTGCGCTTTCTCCAGTGGGAGCACGGTATGAACGACGGGATCGAGTGCTCCAGAGCTCAGATGCGGCCACAGCGTGTCCCACTGGGTGGCGACCATGTCCGGTCGTCCGGCCAGAGCCGCGCCCCACCCCACTCCGGCCACGGAGATGTTGTTCAGCAGCAGACGGTTGACCTTGACTTCGGGGATGGATCCTGCGGTGAATCCGAGAACCAGGAGAGTGCCGAAGGTCTTCAACGTGCGCAGGGAATCGGTGAACCGATCGCCGCCGACCGGGTCGGCGACGAGGTCGACACCGCCGGGGAGCAGGTCCTTGACCGTGTCTTTGAATTGTTCGGCCAAGACCACATGAGAAGCACCGAGGCTGCGCACCGTCTCCGCCTTCTCCTCGGTCGAGACCACGCCCACGACTTCTCCGCCGTAGGCGCGGGCGACCTGGACGAGGGCGCTGCCGAGTCCGCCCGCGGCGCCGTGGACGAGGACCGTCTGGCCCGGTTCGAGTCTGCCTCGCACACGCAGCGCGAAGTCCGCGGTCAGGAGGTTCATCGGCATTCCTGCTCCGGCGGTCAGCGATACGGACTCCGGAAGCGGAAGGACGCTGGCGGCCGGGACGACGATGGACTCCGCATAGGCTCCCGTGTTCGCCGCCCCGAGGACGCGGTCGCCGACGCTGAGGCCGGTGACGCCGTCGCCGAGCTCACGCACGACCCCGGAGACTTCCGACCCCACTGTGTAGGGCAGCGGCGGCTGCATCTGATACTGCCCGCGAGATTGGAGGAGTTCGGGGAAGGTCACGCCGGCATAGGCGACGTCGATGAGGACCTCGCCGGGCCCGGGCGTCGGAGTCTCGACGTCTCGCAGTTCCAGGGAGCCGGGGCCGTCGGTGGCACTCAGCTGCATTGCTCTCATGATGGTCGGGGGTCCTTTCGTTTGGATTCGCCCACGTGGGTGATGCTGTCGGGGTCGTCGGCGGGGTCGTCAGAGACGAGACGAGGCGACGACACCGCCGTCTACGGCGATCGTCTCTCCCACGACGTAGTCGCCGGCCCGAGAAGCGAGATAGGCGGCGACTCCGGCCATGTCCTCGGCTGTGCCGATCCGTCCCGCCGGGATCTTCGTCTTCACTTCGTCGCCGTGGTCGCGGGCGGCCTTATTCATCGTCGTCCCGAAGGCTCCGGGAGCGATGCCGCTGACGATCACTCCGTCCGGTGCCAGTCGGGAGGCCAAGCGTTTGGTCAGGTGGATCACTCCGGCCTTGGACGCGTGGTAGCTGTAGGTCTCCAGCGGATTGGGTCGGATGCCGTCGATGGAGGCGACGTTGATGACCTTGGCGAGGTGGCCTTCCGAGCTCGCGGCGGCCCGCAGGTCGGGCGCGAGCGCCTGGGTGAGGAAGAACATCGCCTTGAGGTTGAGGTCCATGACCTTGTCCCACCCGTCCTCCGGGAACTCGTCGAACGGCGCGCCCCAGGCGGCACCGGCATTGTTGACGAGGATGTCCAGACTCGTCTCGTGCTCGCGGAGCCGGGCCACCACCGAGGCGAGTCCCTCCTTCGTGGAGATGTCTCCGGGCAGGGACACGCAGGTTCCCTGTTCGGACAGCTCGGCGGCGGTCGCGTCACAGGCCTCGGCCTTGCGGGCGGTGATGTAGACGCGCACGCCCGACTGCACGAATCCTTCGGCGATCATCCGGCCGATTCCGCGCGAGCCGCCGGTGATCAGCGCACTGCGCCCTTTCAGCGAAAACAGTGTCGACATGTCCATGGGTACTCCCTTGTTCTCAATGACTCGTTCTGTATGACCGCATGGCCTGTCCGGCTTCGGAGAGCCGGATGTCAGCGGTTCGGATGTCAGCGGTTCAGATGTCTGCGTTGTGTTCGGTGAAGTAGCCGATCGATTCGGCGACGCAGATCGGCTTCTCGATCCCCTCGGCTTCGAAGATCTGAGTGGTGGTCACCTGTGCGGACCCGGTGCCGCGCGCATCGACGGCTGAGACCGTCGCCCGCATGCGCACCTTTGAACCCACTGGTCGAGGCTGCGGGAATCGCACCTTGCCGTAGCCGTAGTTGAGACTGTGCGCGAATCCGTCGAACGCCATGAGCTCCTCCATGAACCCCGGCCCCAGCGACAGGGTGAACAGTCCATGACCGATCGTGCCGCCGAAGGGACCAGCGGCAGCACGTTCCTCATCGACGTGGATCCACTGGTGGTCGTTCGTCAGGTCGGCGAATGAGTTGATGTCGTCCTGGATCAGCGTGTGCCAGCTGGTCGGACCGAGTTCCTCACCGACGAGCGATTCAAGGTCGGCGATGGTCGTGGGCCTGATGGGAGTCGTCATTGTCTGCCTTTCGGTGGGTGCGACGGGTCACGCGCGGTCCGTGAAACCCGAATCATCATCGTATTTGAAATTGAGTTCAGATTCACTATTCTGAGACTAGCCGTGTGTGCTGGGTCACTTCAAGGCGGAACAGAAACAAGCCTCACGGCAGGGACGTCTACGCAAAGGAGCGGCACCCATGGCAGAAGTCCAGACCGTCACCGGCACCATCGACAGCAGCGAACTCGGCCGAACCCTCGTCCACGAGCACATCTTCGTCCTCAGCGAGGAGATGCGGCAGAACTATGACACGGCCTGGGACGACGAAGAGAAGATCGCCGATGCCGTCGCCAAGCTCAATGACCTCAAAGCGGCGGGGATCGATACTATCTTCGACCCGACGGTCGTGGGTCTCGGTCGCTACATCCCTCGAGTCCAGAGAGTGGCCGAACAGACCGACCTCAACATCGTCGCAGCCACCGGCCTCTACACATTCACCGACCTCCCCCACCAGTTCGAGCATCGCGGCCCGGGTCTCCTCGTCGACGAACCGGAACCGCTCGTGAAACTGTTCGTCCGCGACCTCGAGGAGGGCATCGCCGACACCGGAGTCAAGGCCGCCTTCCTCAAATGCGCCATCGAATCCCCCGGGCTCACCGAGGGCGTCGAGCGCACGATGCGGGCGGTCGGTCAGGCGAGCGCTCAGACCGGCGCCCCCATCACCGTCCACACCAATCCACGCACAGGATCCGGCCTGGTCACGCAGCGAGTGCTCAAGGAAGAGGGCGCGGATCTGGGGAAGGTCATCATCGGCCACTCGGGCGACTCGACAGACCTCGACTACCTGTCCCAGATCGCCGAGAACGGATCGTTCCTGGGCATGGACCGGTTCGGCATCGACGCCTATCTGCCGACCGAACCGCGCGTCGACACCATCGTCGAACTCGTCCGTCGCGGCTATGCCGACCGCATCACCTTAGCCCACGATGCAGCGTGCTACATCGACTACTTCACTCAGGAAGAGAAGGCGCAGATCCAACCAAACTGGCACTTCCGCCACATCAGCGACGACGTCATTCCGATGCTGCTGGACAAGGGCGTGACCGACGACGATATCGACACGATGCTGGTGAAGAACCCGCGCCGTTACTTCGAGTAATACCCATCGACCATATGCACTGAGGGACCATTTTCGACGATGAAGGGAATCCCATGTCAGTCCACGCACAAACCATCAATCCGCAGGTGAAACCGGACAAACACGCTGGATTGAGAACTGCCGGCCTCGTCGGCTCCTCGATCGAATGGTACGACTTCTTCCTCTACGGCACAGCGGCCGCACTGGTCTTCCCGCAGGTCTTCTTCCCTGATACGAACGGAGTCACCGGCACGCTCCTGGCGTTCTCGACCTTCGCCACCGGTTTCATCGCGCGGCCGGTCGGCGGTCTCGTCGCCGGCAACTTCGGAGACAAGATCGGCCGCAAACCCATGGTGGTCATCGCCCTGCTGGGCATGGCTGTCTTCACCTTCCTCATCGGCTGCCTGCCCTCGGCCGGGAGCATCGGCCTCATGGCCCCGGTCCTGCTCGTCACGTGCCGATTCATCCAGGGCATCGCCTGCGGCGCCCAGTGGGGCGGGCTGGCGCTGCTGCTCAGCGAGTCCGCCGGGCCCAAGCACCGAGCATTCTCGGGCTCGTTCATGCAGGTCGGCGTTCCCACTGGAGCCCTGCTCGGCAATCTGGCCTTCGTCATCGTCTCGTCCGCGGTCGATGAGGCGGCCTTCGTATCGTGGGGCTGGCGGATCCCGTTCTGGGCCACGGCGCTGCTGGTGCCGATCGTCATGTACATCCAGCTCAGAGTCGAGGACTCCCCCGAGTTCAGACAGCTCGAGAACGAGGTGTCTGCGGCCAAGCCGAAGGTCGTGCAGGCACCGCTGTGGCAGGCCATCAGATCGCACTGGAAGACGATACTGCTGGCCGCGGGCACACTGTCGGGAACGAACTGCGTCTTCTACATCACGATCGCCGGAGCCCTGTCCTACGGCACGAGCTACCTGGGTATGGACTACGGGCAGATGCTCATCGCCGCCATGCTCTCCTGCGTGTTCGGCATCGCCACCATTCTCATCGGCGGCAGGCTCGCCGACCTGATCGGTCGCCGTCCGGTCATCATCATCGGTGGCGTCGGCCTGCTGGCGTGGGCGTTCCCCTATTTCGCCCTGATCAATACGACGGACATCGTCCTCTTCGCGGTCTCGATCAGCGTGGCCAGCGTGTTCCAGTCACTCATCTACGCCCCGATCGCCGCGTACTTCGGCGAATTGTTCGCCCCGCAGATCCGCTTCTCCGCGGTCTCTCTGGCCTATCAGCTCAGCGCGATCGTCGTGTCGGGCTCGACGCCCATCGTCATGACGTGGCTGATCGCGAAGATGGACGGATCAACGCTGGGGATCACGCTGTTCGTGTGTGCGATGGCCCTGATCACCGTCGTGTCAACGCTGGCGCTGAAGGAGACGAACCCGAAGTCCGTCAGGCAGTCACAGACAGCTGTCCCGGGTGAACACCTGCGCACGGAGACCGTCGCGGTCGAGCCCGTGTAGTCGGCTCACTCCGCAGCGCCGCTGCCACGCAGCTTTGCCTGGTAGCGGCGCATCCCGCGGATCCAGCGGTCGTAGTCGGAGCCTTTCATCCGGTACATGTCGAGGACTTCGGGGTGGGGCAGGATGAGGAAGGTTTCGGCTTCGACGGCGGCCATGACGGTCACGGCGACGTCTTCCGGCTCGAGGACGGTGCCGGCTTCGGACACGGCCCGTTGGGCGGCGAGTTCCTCTGCGGTCAGGGAACTGGGATCGCCTCCCCACAGGATCTTGGTGTTCACTCCCATCGGAGCGAGCACGGATACGCCCACTCCGTCGTCGCCGTAGGTCACCGACAGCCATTCGGCGAAGGCGAGTGCGGCATGCTTGGTCACCGAGTAACCGGCCTGGCCGATCTGAGTGAGCAGTCCCGCTGCCGAGGCGGTCGCCACGAAATATCCTCCTCCCCGAGCCTGCCACCGGGGCACGAGCCGTTCGGCGGCACGGATATGTGCCCGCAGGTTGACGTCGAGGATGCGGTCCCAGTCACGCTCGCCGCCGAGCCCGGATGCCCCGGCGATTCCGGCATTGGCGAAGTAGAAATCGACATCGCCGAGTTCACTGTCGGCAGTGGCCAGCAGATCGTCCACACCGTCCGCCGTGGAGACATCCCCGGTCCAGTACGGCTGGCCCAGCTCCGCAGAGGTGTCCGCGACCTCCTCGGCGAGGTCGGCAAGCAGCACCCGGGCACCGCGTTCATGCAGCGCCCTGGCCAGCGCAGCCCCGATTCCGGCCGCGGCTCCGGTGACGACAGCGGTGCGCCCTTCGATCTCCATAGCCCTCTTCTCCCTTCGCACACACCGTTGTCTGCGATGCGTCATCGATCTATAGTTGAACCTGTACTCAAGTTCAAGTATTTCAGCATCCCCGTGGTGCTGTCGAGCCCTGCGCGGGCCCGTCCACGTCGTGATCCGAAGGAGTTTCATGGCCGCGAAGTCGCGCACATCGATCATTGACCTGCTCACCCCCTGGGCCGAAAGGGACCCAGAATCCGACGCGGTGTCCACTCCCCCGGGGCCGGACCGGGTCACGCTGTCGAAGGTGCGCCTCCTCGGCGAGATCGGGGCTGCCCGCGATCGATATCTGGCAGCCGGTGTGCACCCCGGCGATCGGATCGTGCTCATCGCCCCCACCTCGCCGGAGTTCCTCATCGCATTCTTCGGGGCGCATTCCGCCGGGCTGGTCATCGTGGCCGTCAATCCACTCTCGACGGTCAGGGAGCTCGACTATATCCTCAGCGACTCCGAGGCCCGCTTGGTCGTGGCTCATCCAGTCACTGCCGAGGCGGGGAAGACCGCTGCGGCGAACCACGATGTCGGCTTCCACACCCTGGCCATCGTCGGCAATGAGGGCCCGACCGCCGAGGTGGGCGCCGAGTCCGATGTCACCGTCGACCGTGCCGATTTCGCGTGGGATGACATCGCCGCCCTTCTCTACACTTCGGGGACGACCGGCAGACCGAAGGGGACGATGCTGACGTTGGGGAATTTTGTTTCCGCGACCGATATCGTCCGACAGATGATCGAGGCCGACCCCTCGGACCGATCCGCGACCGGACTGCCGCTCTTCCACGTGTTCGGCTTGGCCGCCGTGACCATACCGGCAATGAGCGCCGCGCGCCGGTGACGCTGTTCCCTCGTTGGGACCCGGAAGCATTCATCGATTCGCTCGCCGAGGATGAGACCACCATCGTCTCCGGCGTACCGACGATGTGGATGTCGGTGCTGGCGAGCGCTTCCGACAGTGAAGCGCCGAACCTGCGCCTCATCAGCTCGGGCGGTGCCTCGATCGCCGCCGAGGTGGTCCGTAAGGTCGAAGACCGCTTCACGGCACCGGTCACGGAAGGCTACGGGCTCACGGAGACGTCCGGACTGGGTACGTTCAACCCGCTGCATGGAACACGGAAGCCCATGAGCGTCGGCCCGGCGGTTCCCGGATTTGAAGTCAAGACCGTCGACCCCGACGGCAATGAGCTGCCTGCCGGTAAGGTGGGTGAGGTGCTGCTGCGAGGACCTGCGATCATGGCCGGCTATTGGAAGAAGCCGGAGGCCACCGCCGAGGTGCTCGACGCCGAGGGCTGGTTCCGCACGGGCGACCTCGGCCGTTTGGACGAGGACGGGTATCTCTTCATCGTCGATCGCATCAAGGATCTCATCATCCACGGCGGTTACAACGTCTACCCGCGTGAGGTCGAGGAGGTCCTCTATGAAATTCCCGATGTCGCTCAGGCCAGTGTCGTGGGCACTCCGGACGAGAAGTACGGTCAGCAGGTGACCGCCGTCATCGCCCGCACACCGGGTTCCGACCTCGACGCCGCAGATGTCGAGCGGATCTGCCGGGAGAATCTGGCTGCTTACAAGATCCCGCGGATTATCGAGTTCCTCGACGAGCTCCCCAAGGGGCCCAGCGGCAAGATCCTCAAGCGCGAGATCGTGCGAATGTTCACCCCGAGCAGCTAGGCGGGTTGAGACCCAGGCGTCGACGAGCTCGGCCCCCAGCCTTCGTCGGGGGCCGAGTTCCGCGCCGGATTCGCTAGTCTTGTGCTGTCAGACCCCAGCCGACCTAAAGGAGCCGAGTGGCTACTCAGCGGGATATCGACAAGCTGCAGACTCAGCAGCGCATCGTCGACTCTGCACTCGAGCTGTTCGAAACCGCCGGCTACGAAACCACGTCAATGGTGCAGATCGCCAGACGCGCTGAGACGAGCAGAGCCAATCTGTATCTGCATTTCACCAGCAAGTCCCAGATCGTTCTGCATCGGATGCGTCAGCTGGAGTCCGAAGTCCTCGGACTTTACAGCCGCTTGGACCAGGTCGAGACAACGGTCGACGGTGTCTCGACCTGGCTGGAGTCGGCCGCGCAGCTGTGGAAGTCACACCTCGCCGAGTTCGACGCCATCTCCCGGGCGATGACCGTCGATGCCGCAGTATTCGACGAATGGCTTGAGCTCCACCGCCGGATCACCCGCTCGCTGTCCGCAGACCGCGCTGGATCCTTGACCGGTGACGACCGCAGCCAGTGGGAAGCACACCTCATCACGTTGATGATCGGCTTGGAACACAACTTCTACTTCCTCTATGTGCGCGGGCAGTCGGTCCCGGAAGGACTCATCCTGCGCAGCCTCGCTGAGCAGTGGGTCGCGTTCCTCGACTAAGGCGTCATCGGTCGAGCACCAGCCGCGGACAAGTCCCTTGGGCCCTCGACACGCAGATCATCATCGTCTCGCTCGCGGCCTGTTCCGAAGCACTGAGAATCGAGTCGCGATGATCGACGTCTCCGGAGACCACTCGGGTCTCACACGTCCCACAAGTGCCTTCCTCGCACGATGAGAGCACGGGCAGCCCTGCCTCAGCGGCCGCCTCGAGAATCGTCTGCTCCGCGCCGACTTCGACCGACACCTGACTGGCCTCGAATCGCACCTCGAAAGGCGTGTCCGGTTCGGTGCGTTCGATCGTCTTCGGGACAAAACGCTCGAGCCGAAGTGCATCATCGGGCCATTCGCCCATTGCCTGCTCGGCCGCGTCCATCAGAGGTGCCGGCCCGCAGACGTACACCAGGCAGTCGTCCTGAGGCTGCTCGAGAAGTCCGGGCAACGACAGACGCCGGCCTTCGTCGCCCGGGTAGAGCTTCACCCGATCCCCGTATTCTGCGAGTTCGTCGAGGAAAGCCATGGTCTCGCGGGCCCGGCCCGCATAATGCAGCTCCCAGTCGGCGCCGGTGGCGTTCGCCTCACGAATCATGGCCAACATGGGCGTGACTCCGATTCCCCCGGCGATGAAGAGATACCTTTTCGCCCCGGACAGACGGAAGTTGTTGCGCGGCCACGACACCGTCACATCGGCTCCTGCGTGCAGCTGCTCGTGAGCCAGCTTCGAACCACCTCGTCCGTCATCCTCCCTCAGGATCCCGATGCGGTAGCGAGAGGAATCGGCCGGGTCGGACGACAAGGAGTACTGACGAACCAGTGATTCGCCGCCCGCGTCGGTCAATGTCACATCGATATGTGCTCCCGCCTTCCACTTCGGAAGGACACCACCGTCCGGATGTTCCAAGGTGATAGCCGCCGCCGAGGCGGTCTGTTCGGTTCGCTCGGCTACCCGCAGATTGAGCTGACGGATGGTCTGCGAGCGATTGCGATGCACGTCCTCGACATCCCAGTGGACTCGAAGAGAGCGGCGGATCGGCAGCAGCGGCAATCTCGCGAAGTCGAGCTCGTGTACGTCATCGGGCCGCAGGGACGGCAGACGTTCGAAGAGCACTCGCAGGCCGGTGGCGCCCTGGACCCTGGCGAGTGGATTGCCCAAGCAGGTGTGACGCCCCGAGGTGAAGGCCAGATGATCGGTCGGGTCGGGCCTGTGAATGTCGAATTCGAAGGGGTCGCGCACGTGTGTCGGATCGGTATTGGCCGAGGCGAGCCCGACGAAGATCATGTCGCCAGCCGGGATGTCGACTCCCGAGAGCGTCACCGGTCGAGTGGTCTTTCGGGAAGTGAAGGTTGAGGATGGGCGGCGCCGGATGGTCTCCTCGAACACGTTCGACCACAGCCGCGGTTCCACAAGGGCATCGTCGAGGGCATCGGGATGCTGCGTCACGAAGAGCACGGCATTCGTCATCGCCTGAGCGGTGGTGTCGGTTCCCGCCGCTGAGAATTCCGAGATGTGCAGGCCGATCTGCTCCGAGGACAACGCGAATGTCCCGTCGGAGTTCCGTGACGATGCCATCACGGAGATGAGATCGTCGGCATCCGAATCACGTCGTTGGTCGATGATCTCCCGGAGGACGAGGTTGGCTTCGACGAAGCGGTTCCAGACGGTGGATTTCTCGGGTTCCTCCATCGGCGCATGGGCTGACGAGAGGATGGCGAACAGGTCGTCACGCAGCTGACGCAGCATGCCTTCGTACTCGTAGTCCAAACCGAGGAGTGCCATGATCGTCTGTGTAGTCAGTTCGAGGGAGTACTCCTCGAGGAGGTTCGCCGCGCCGCGTTCTTCGAAGCGGTCGATGATGCGGTGGGCACGTGCTTCGATCTCGGGCTGGAGACGGTCCATCCGCTCCTTGACGAAGCCCTTCTGGGCCACGGACCGTGCCAGAGTGTGATCGGGCGGGTCCATACCGACGATCATCTTGGCCACGAGTTCCGGCGGATAGACGCTGCGGTGCCTTTCGGGAACGTCCGCGGCGGAGTTCGATGCGGATGAGAACGTCTGCCAGTCCGACAGGACTTCAAGACAGTCCTCACGGGTGGTGGCGATCCAAGCGTGCAGCGGTTCGTACCAGAAGACCGGGGTCTGTTCCCTGAACTCGGCGATGTGTGCGGCCGGGTCTGAGTAGTAGTCATCGCCCATCACGTCGAAGCCGTGTGCGACTGGGCACCGGCCGACCGGGCGAGACTCGTGAGCTGTGCTTGTCATGGTGGTCGGATCCTTCCTCTCTGAAGTCCGGGTGTCTCGGGTCAGTCGATGACCGCGGAGGCGGCGATCGAGGACAGTCGTTGAAAACGGGCCACGTTATCGGCTTCGTCCATGACGCCGCTCGACAGGAAGCAGAAGCTGACGTCTGAGACGGGGTCGACCCAGAGCAGGGACGAACCGGCGCCATAGGAACCGAATGTCCCGGGCGAGACGAACGGGCCGAAGAAGCGCGCATAGGTGCCGGTGCCTGCCAGCGCCATTCCGAGACCCATGTTGCCTTCGGGCGCATCCCAGTGCCGTGCCGCGGCGACCATGCCGTAGAGGTCGTTGATCTGGTCTCCGGTCTGTTTCGTGGTGGCGAAGTCGAGGACCGCTGGGCTGAAGAGGAGCTCTCCCGAATCCGTTCGTCCCCGGTTGCGCAGCAGTTCGGTGAAGGTGAAGACATCGTCGATCGTCGACACCGCTCCGACCCACGGCATCTCGGCGTCGGGGCGAGCGATGACGTCGTTGAGGACTTCGATGTCCTCGGGCTTGAGCCAGGAGTCGTTGGCGACGATCACTTCGAGCGGCACTGCCCGGTCCGTCCATTCCGCGGGCAGGCCGAATCGGGTCGTGCCCATTCCGGCGGGGGCGAAGATCTTCTTGTTCATCAGATCCCGGAACGACTCCGCGCCATAGGCTCGCCGCAGCATCTCTCCGATGAGGGCGTGGTTGATCGCCGCGGAATAGTTGAGGTTCTCTCCGGGCTCATTGACGACGTCCACAGACCCGAGGGCTTCGATGACGTCGGCGAGGACCGCGAATGAATCCGGTCCCAGGCCCGGGTTGGGAGTTGCGGGCATCCCAGCACGGTGGGTGAGCAGGTGCGCCAGATTGATCCGCTCCTTCCGCACCGCACGGAAGGGCTCGTTGCCGAAGAACTCGGGAATGAGGTCGACCACGCGGGTCGACAGCATGATCCGCCCCTCGCTGAGGGCACGGAAGACGAGGGCGTTGGTGAATCCCTTGGACATCGACAGGATCCGGTAGATGTCGTCGGATCCGGTGGCACGACCTCGGTGCCGGTCCGATTGTCCGTAGATCCCCTTGAGCGCGATCTCGCCGTGACGGGCGACGATGACACTGGCGCCATAGTACGACTCGGCTTCTAGGTCTTCACGGATCGCTTCGTCCAAACGGTTGACGAAGCGGGTCTCCATGCCGGCTACATCATTGATGACGACGTCACTGTGCATTTCCATGCGACTGTTCCTTTCGCTGAGAGGGTTCACATCATCACCGCGCCGCCGGAGGGCGACAGTGTCTGTCCGGTGTAGTGTGCGGATTCTTCGGAGGCCAGGAACAGAACGGTCTTGGCGATCTCTTCGGGTTCGGCGACGCGCTTGAGCGGCTGCAAGGCCAGCAGTGCGTCCATGTGCTCGTCACCGGATGCGGCGAACATCGCAGTGTTGATTCCGGCTGGTGCCAGGGCATTGACACGGACGTTGAAGGGCGCGAGTTCGGCCGCGATGGCCTTGGTCATGCCCACGATCGCGGCCTTGGACGCCGGGTAATAGGCGGGCATTGGCAGCCCCATGAGTCCCGCGACGGAAGCGAAGTTGACGATCGATCCACCGGTCTCCTTCATCAGCGGAGCGGCTTCTCGAATCAGAAAGAAGGTGCCGTTGAGGTTGATGTCGACGACTCGCCGGAAGTCCTCGTCGGTGATGCCCGAGAGGAAGTCGGGATGGTACTCCCGGCCTTCCTTGGCCGCGCTGATCATTTCGTGGTTGATGTTGTCGACCCAGCGCTGCTTCTCGCCGTTCGGAGTCGATACGCCTGCCGCGTTGACCAGCACATCGAGCCTCGACTGTTCGTCGCCGACGCGGCGCATAGCCCGCGACACCTCGGCGGAGTCGGAGATGTCCAAAGCGATGGTGTGGACCGCCTCGGTGCCTTCGAATGCTTGGCGAAGCGGTTTTTCACGCAGGTCGATGGCGTAGACCGTCGCGCCGTTGTCGACCAGCGCCTCGACGGCGGCCCGTCCCATCCCCGATGCCGCTCCTGTGACGACGGCAACCTTGTCTGCCAGCTTCATTGCTATGCCCCCTTTGGTGTGATGTAGGGAACAGTCTTCAGTTTGGCTAGACAGTTGTCAAGTGAAATTCTGACGACTTACCCGGACGGCTCAGAAAATGCAGATCACCGCAGCGCCGGGAAGCTCGGCGCCGGTCACATCACCCGCAGGTGCGGGCGAGCGCCGCACGGATCTCGGGCGAGTCAAGCAAGGCAGCACGGCCACTGGGAACAGAAATGCTCACAGCCGCCACCGCTTCACCACCGGGATCTCGCACCGCCATACCGAGAGCCGCCACTCCCCTCTCGGTGCGCTCCCGGTTGAGTGCCCACCCCAACCGGCGCACCGTCTCGAGCCTCCTCACGAACTTCGCGAAGGCATCCTCGTCGAGGTGATCTCCGGAGGTCCGGGCCGACTTCGACGTATACAGGCTCCCCAGCACGTCCACGTCGAGATCGGCCAGCAGCACCTGCCCTCCCGAAGTGAGCGCGGCCGGCAGGATCTCACCCGCACGGGACCCGATGCCAAGCCCGTCGGGGCCTTCGCAGCTGTCGAGGAATCGCGTTGTCGTTCCCACTCGAACCATCAGGTTGCACGTCTGCCCGGTCTGCTCGGACAGCTCTTTCAGTCGGGGCTTCATTCTGTCAAGCACATCTCGATGCGCATCCTGCGCCTGAGCGCCGGCCACGATCCCCGGACCGGGATGGTAGACACGCGATTCGTCTCTGACCGCGAACCCCCGATAGACCAACATGCTCAGCAGGCGATGAGCCGTCGAGACGCTGACCCCGAGCTCATCAGCGGCGTCGGTGATCCGCATCGCCCCGGTATCCCGCAGGCCCTGCAGCAGGCGAAGCGTATTGTCGACCGACCCCAGCAGATGGGCAGGCTTCTGGGCGACGACGCGACGATCCATAGCCCGATCCTACTCATTTTCCACATAGCAGAAAACTATTGTCTTCTATCGCAGACGACGCGATAGTCATCGGGAGCACGTCTTCACCCAACGACGGATTTCGCAAGATCGGAGCACAATGCAGTTCTACCTCGACGGCTTCAGACCCGGTGACCCCGAGGTTCACCCCGCCGCTGACAACTCGGGCCACACGACGAACGTGGATGAAGTCGACGTCCTCATCGTCGGCACCGGCCCGGCCGGGACAGTGCTCGCTGCCCAGTTGGCCCAGTTCCCCGACATCACCACCAAAGTCATCGAACGCCGAGGCGGCCCTTTGGAACTCGGCCACGCCGACGGGGTGGCCTGCCGCACCGTAGAGATGTTCGACGCGTTCGGCCTAGCCGAACGACTCATCCGAGAGGCCCACTGGGTCAACGAGACCACCTTCTGGGGCCCGGATACCGAAGGCGGAACCGACGGCATCGTCCGCACCGGTCGCGTCCAAGACGTCGAAGAGGGACTGTCCGAATACCCGCACGTCATCGTCAATCAGGCGCGCATGCAGGACTTCCTCCTCGACCACATGGAGAAGTCACCCACTCGACTGGTTCCCGACTACGGCTATGAGGTCACCGCCGTCACGACCGACGACACTCAGGCGTACCCAGTCGAGGTGACCATGGCCCCGACGGATCCCACAGACACAGCTGAGCCCACGGTAGTGCGCGCCAAGTACGTCGTCGGCTGCGATGGGGCACGCTCGGCAGTGCGCCGATCGCTGGGGATCGAAATGAACGGCGACGCTCGCAACCACGCGTGGGGAGTCATGGACATCTTCGCCGTCACCGACTTCCCCGACATCCGCCTCAAGTCCGCGATCCAGTCAGCTTCCGGCGGAAGCGTGCTCCTCATCCCACGCGAAGGCGGCTACATGATCCGCCTCTACGTCGACCTCGGCGACCTCGATCCAGAAGACCGACAGGCCCGCAGCCGATTCACCTCTGACGAAATCATCGCCGCAGCACAGCGGATCCTCCACCCATACACTCTCGATGTCCGAGACATCGCCTGGTGGTCGGTCTACGAAGTCGGCCAGCGCATCGCCGACCGTTTCGACGACATCACCGCCGATGAAAGGGGCACGCGATCTCCCCGAGTCTTCATCACCGGAGACGCCTGCCATACGCACAGCGCGAAGGCCGGTCAGGGCATGAACGTGTCCATGCAGGACGCGTTCAACCTCGGGTGGAAGCTCGCAGCGGTCGTCCGCGGCCAGAGTCCGGAGCCCCTGCTCGACACCTACGCCGTCGAGCGGCAGGCCATCGCCCAAGAGCTCATCGATTTCGATCTCAAATGGTCGGAGGCCATGGCGGCCAAGCCTGCCGACCCCTCCGATCCGGGTGCCGGTGGGATGAGCGCCCAGGAGCGGCAGCAGATCTTCACCGATGGCGGACGATTCACCGCCGGTTTCGCGACTGAATATCCGCCGAACATGATCACCGGCACCGCCGACCATCAGCAGCTGGCCACCGGCTTCCCCGTCGGCGAGCGCTTCCATTCCGCCCCGGTGATCCGGTTGGCCGATGCGAAGCGCTCGAGCTCGGCCATGAGGCGAGCGCGGACGGGCGGTGGCGTCTCTATCTCTTCGCCGACTCGAACGATCCGCAATCTCCGGACTCGCAGGTCGCCGCACTCTGTCGCTTCCTCGCCGAATCACCGGAATCACCTGTTGTGAAGTACACGCCGGCAGGGGCAGATCCCGATGCGGTCTTCGATGTGCGTGCCGTGTTCCAGCAAGGGCATCGTGAGCTTCCGCTCGAGTCGCTTCCGTCTTTCCTGCTCCCTCGGAAGGGACAGCTGGGCCTCGTCGACTACGAAAAGGTCTACTGCGCGGATCACTCCACGGAATCCGACATCTTCGCTCGCCGCGGCATCGACCGTGACAGTGGTGCACTCGTCGCTGTCCGTCCCGATCAATACGTCGCCCACGTACTTCCGCTTAATGACCACGCCCAGTTGAGTGAGTTCTTCGCCGGAGTCATGACCCCTCAGCACTGATTCGCGAGTAACACCGCACCACAACCGCCGCGGGTGCCGATGTCCTCATCGGTGAGGACATCGGCACCCGTGGTGTTTCGTCTCCCCTCGCCGAGGCGGCGCCGCCGTCACGTCACGACTGCGGCGGAGGCCCAACGACAACGAGGTCGAGTTCAGCCTGAGCCTTCGCGAACCCTTCTGCCGGGAAATGCGGCATTCCACCCTCGACATGGACGTACTCCTCAGTGGGGTCATTCATGTATTCGAAGAACGGTTCGAACACCGGTGGAGTCAGCAGTCCGAGCATGTGCGTGTTGTTTGCTGCGAGAGAGAAGCTGTGGATGGTTCCTGCCGGCGCGTGCAGGAAATCTCCGGGGTTGAGGACCACCTCCTCGCCGTTGGCGTGGAGTTTCACCCGGCCGCCGAGGCAGAGGAAGTTCTCCGAATGCTCCTTGTGGAAGTGCAGCGGGATGTAGGGCGCTTTGGCACCCCTCGTGTCCATGGCGAAGAACTTGCCTCCGGTGTTCCGAGACCGCACCGGATAGGCATTCATCTGCTCGAAGGTCTCAAACCGATCGCCATGCCCGGCCGCGTTCACAAATGGCACCTCGCCGGAGGGCAGATGATTGCCGGGTCGGTCCGCGTCAAGCCCACCAATCATGGATTCGCTGCCGTCGTGAACCGTGATCCCATAACCATCGACGAGTTCGCTGCGCAGCAGTCCGGAGACCGACGAGCTGGGACGTCGGGAGAAGATGTGCGATCCAGTCGTTTCTCCGACTTCATCGGCCAGACGGTGCAGCCACTCCTCAGTGGAATAGAGGAAGAGCGAGTTGATCGTGGCCCCGCCTGCGAGCGAGAACCCCACCCCGGCCGGGATCGATGCCGAATCCCCGCCGATGAGGCGACGGGCACGTGCTCCGAACGTCACACTCACCTCACCCTCTACGACGTGGACGAAAGAATGCCCCGGAACCGTCAGGACCGGAGAGCCCGAACCGCCGGGGAGTGCGATTCGGTACAGCGAGAACTCCCCACCGGTGTCTTTGTGCCGGGCCATCGTCGTCACATGCCAGTCGCCGAGGATGTGGCGCTGCCCTTCGCCCGACGACAGTGCGTACGGGGCGAGCTCCCCAGGGAGTGCATCATGCAGCAGAGCGGTCTTCTGAACGCTCTCCCAATCGAAAACAGTAGTCATTGCAAGCCTTTCGTCGGTCGGTGGCGGTGTGATCGGCGCTCTGCCGGATCAGAATGTGGGTGTGCCGAGGTGGTGTGTGAAGAAATCGCGAACGAGCTCGAGCGATGGATGTTTCCCCTCCGGGGCGAAGCCGCCGCGATTGTCGGCGGTGAATGAGGTCTCGGGTTCGGCCTCCAGGCGGCCATTGTCGAGTCGGACTCCGGGTCCCAGTTCGAGGACCTCGCCGGGATTGAAGAACCCATGCCCGAAGCCTTCGATGAGGTAGAACAGGGACTCGCCACCGTGCGCACTCAGATGCTCGTGGAGCTTCCGAGACTGCTCAGCAGGAACTGCGTTGTCCGCGGTTCCATGGAGGATGAAGAAGGGCGGCGGGTCGCTGATGTCGAGAAATGTCGGGCTCGCCTCGCGGGCACTTTCCCGAAGCGCCTCGTAGGCAGCCGCGGTGGAAGGACATCCGCCGAGGAGGTCCTCCTCGGGAGTGGCGGCGCGACGATGCTCCGGCCCCGTTCCCGACTCCTGCGCTGACGCGTGGTCCGGCAGTCCTGGGAGCAGAGCCGCGATATCGGCAGGTCCATAGCCGTCAACGACGCAGGCCACCTCGGTGGTCAGTCTTTCGTAGCCGACGGGAATCGTCTCTCCGGACAAGTTCATAACGTGCGCGCTCAGCGCCGTGAACGCCGCGATATGAGAGCCTGCAGAGGAACCCCACAGGCCGATCGAGTCACGGTCGAGACCGAAATCGTCGGCATGTCTGCGCAACCAGCGGAGCGCCTGACGGAGGTCGAGAACTTGGGCTGGATGCGGGTGCTCGGGCGCGAGTCGGTAGTCGATGGAGACCATAGCGAATCCGGACGCGCAGAAATGCCGAGTGAAGTCGGGCCGAGCAGTGCGGTCCTGCAGTCTCCAGCCGCCTCCGTGGATCCAGACGATGACGGGCCACCCGGTCTCCGGCGGCCGTCCCGAGGGAACCTCGAGGTCGAAGAGCAGCTGAGGATGAGCCGGGTCGAACGAGACGGTGTGGGTCATGATGCCTCCCGGTGATGAGTCGTGCCGCGCGAAACCTGAGTGCCCGAATGCTGGCTTGCCGCCGACCCGGCTGTCGGTTTCCCGACAGCGTTGAGGAGAGCCGATGACAGATTCGCGTCCGGGTCGGCTCCGCCGGCACCCGCAGACGCCGTGGCCACGATATGGAGGTCCGGCCTGACGAGCACCGCATCCTCACCCCAGTGTTCACGGGCCCCATCGGCGCCAGCGCCCGACAGGCGGATGACGCGCAGGGGGATCGCGTGCTCTCGCGCTGTCCGTTCAAGCGTTTCGGTGGCCAAGTGGCCCGCAGAGTCGCCGGTGATGAAAATGGTGAATCCGTTCGCATCTGGGTACACACTTGCGCCATCCGCGAGGCGAAAATGTGGGAGCAGACATCCGGGCAGCGCCTGGGGACGATACTCGACGGCGTCGACGAAGGGGCGGGGACCTGTAGCGACGCGCGAAGTCCCGGCGTACTCGTATCCGAAGACGAGGCCTTCCGAATGGAACTCGCTGGCCTTGACTGCCAACGCCTCGTGGATCCGAAAACGGACCGCATCGCCCTGCTCGCTTTCCTCGTCGAGCAGCGGGTCGATGAAGTCATAGGCGAGGGCCTTGCCGTTCGCCGCGGCATCGGCGATCATCCGCGCGGCAACTGGACGGCGCTCCTCTTCGTAGCTGTCGAGGAGGCTCGGGTCGGCCCACCCTTCGTGGACGGCGATGAGCTTCCACGCAAGGTTTTCCGCATCGGAGATGCAGGTGTTGAAACCGTGCCCGCCCCACGGCGGATTGAGATGGGCTGCGTCTCCGACGAGGAAGACGGAGCGGCCGCTCTCTCTGCCGCCGTACGAATCGGCGAGCAGCATCCGCGCCGTCCATGAATCGGTGGCGAGCACCTCGATGTCGACCTCGGATCCGACTCCGGTCATTGTCCGAATCGTCGCAGCTACCTCGGCGGGATCGTCGATGGGCTCGCAGCCCTGGAGGATGGCCCACCATGTGCCATCGCGATCGAGTTCGCCGATCATCCCCGAGGCTGTCTCGTTGACGATCCACCATTGCACGGCTGGGTCGATGCTCACCTGTTCGCGCAGCCTCGCCGAGGTGAAGACGACGTTGAAGTTCGGGCGCGGAGCGCTCGTGCCATGGAATGCGATACCCAGCGATTTGCGCACTTGCGAGGTTCCCCCATCGGCTCCGATGATCCACCTCGCCTGCAGATCCACGCTGGAGTCATCCTCGTCGTCGGCAGAGGCGACGGTGACTGTCGATGCCGACAGGTTCGCACCCATTGCTCGAACTCCGGTGATGTAGGTGATGCGATCGCTGTTCGCCGCCGCATCACGCAACACCTGCTCGACCTGAGGCTGGGGGATCTGCTGACCGCATTCCGGTGAGAGCTCGTAGTCACGTCGACGAGTTGGAACGCCTGGTGGAAGCGTCTCAGCTCGTGGCCTCTCAGGCCCGTGGAGAAGATGACGTCCTGGGAATAGGAGACAGGCAGTGCGGCCGTCTCACGGATTGTCTCGGCCAATCCGATGCCGGCCAGCAGCGACATGGTTCGTGCGTTCGTGGTCTTGGCGCGCGGCCGCAACTGGTCGATCTCGGCTCGCGGTTCGATGACGACCGAGTCGATGCCGGAGGCGGCCAGGCGCAGGGCCAGGTAGGTTCCGCTCGGGCCGCCGCCTGCGATGGCGACGGTCGTGCGGTCGGGAACCGAGTCGAGTCCGTGGACGATGGTCACGCAGAGACTCCTTCTGTGGGCATGGACTTGGGTGCGTCTGCGGCTTTATCGCGCAGCGGCATGGTGATGGCCGCGATCACGCCGAGTACAGCGGGGATGGCGAACCACATGGCTGCGGCTCCCGGGGAACCGCCGACGGTGGCGGCGATCGCACCATAGGTGGGTCCGGCGATGGCACCGAGGCGGCCGGCAGCGAGTGCCCAGCCGAGCCCGGTGGCGCGGACCTCGGGCGGATAGTACTGGGCGATGTGATCGTTGATCATGTTCTGGGTTCCCATTCCTCCGACTCCGGCGAAGAAGATCGCGGCGAAGAGCAGGAAGTGGTTCTGAGTCATCGACACTGCCAGCAGCGACAGTGCTGCAACCGAGAAGCCGAGGATGACCATGTACTTCGGTGCCGACTGCTGAGCGATCCACGCGATGACCACAGTACCGATGATGCATCCCAGTGAGTAGATCGAGAGGAACGCGATCGAGGACTGCGCAGCGAATCCGGCACCCTGCATGATGACGGGCAGCCAGGTGGTGATCCCGAACATCGTGAGCATGCTGATTGCGCAGACGATCCAGAACAGCAGCGTCGGCACGAGTTGCCGGGCGGTGAACAGTCGCGCGACCCCGGAGGCACGGTTGCGGCCGGCGCTCACGGGTGCGGTCTTCGCAGCGAGGAACACTTCGGACTCGGGCAGCCACCGCCACACCGCGAACAGCAGGATGAGGGAAAGCCCGCCGAGGGCGTAGACGGGCCGCACTCCGTGGTCGACGACGAGCGCGGTGGCCGTCAGAGCTCCCACGAGTGAGCCGACCGGAGGTCCGGTGAGCACGGCACCGACGGCGAGGGAGACCTTGCCCTTGGGTGCGGACTCGTTCGCGAAGGCCACCGCGGTGGGCAGGACTCCGCCGACCCCGATGCAGGTGATGAAACGGAAGATTGCGAAGACCGTGAAGGTCGGCGCGAGAGCACACAGAATCATCCCGACACTGAAGATGCCGAGCGAGGTCATCAGCAGTCGTCGTCGACCGAGTTTGTCGGTGAGGGTGCCTGCGGCCAGTGATCCAAGCAGCATGCCGACCAGGGCGATGCTGCCGACGGTGCCGGCGAGGCTCTTGGTCACACCCCATTCGGGATTGCCGAGAAAGCCGGGAAGCGTGGCGCCGTAGACGTAGAGGTCGTATCCGTCGCAGAGGAGAGCAATCCAGCAGATGAGGAGGATGGCCCAGGTGGGTGTTCGCAGCTGTGTCATTGGTCTTCGCCTTTGAAGTGGTGGCTGTCTGACAGCGGTGGGTGGAGGTTGTCGTGGATTCAGTTCGTACGTGCGGTGATGCTGTTCGTCAGGGTGCCGAGTCTGTCGACCTCGACCTCGACGGTGTCGCCGGGCTGCAGCAGCCATTCGGGTTCACGGGTGTAGCCGACGCCTTCGGGGGTGCCTGTGGCCAGGAGGTCGCCGGGCCGCAGAGTGAAGGTGCGGGAGATGAGCGCCAGGGTCGACGCAGGTGAGTAGACGATGTCCGAGGTGTTGCCGTCTTGGACGGTCTCACCGTTGACTCGTGTTTGGACACGCAGCCCGTCTGCGAGGCTGCCGACTTCGGATGCGGGGACGATTGGTCCGAGCGGACCCGAATTGTCACCGTTCTTCCCGAGAATCCATTGAGAAGTGAGCTTCTGCGCGATCCGAGAGGTGACATCGTTGAAGGTCGAATAGCCCACGATCGCGGCCTGAGCCTCGTCTTCACTGGCGTCAGCGAGAGTGGCGCCGACATACGCAACGATCTCACCTTCCCAGTCGAGTCCGCGCTCATTGGCGGGAACCGGGATCTCGGCACCGTCGACGCTGAGGCTGCGGGTCCAACGCGCGAAGAGCGTCGGGTGCTCCGGGAAGGCTTCTTCCTTGAAGCTGCCTTCTGCATGGTGGGCACGATAGTTCAGCCCGATGCAGATGACCCGCGCCTCGGGCAGCACCGGCGGAACGACTCGGTAGTCGGCGATGGTGACGACCTCGTCACCTCCCCCGCTGTCGGAGTCAGCTGCTGCCGCGATGTGCACATCGGCATCGGACCAGAATTCGCGGAGTTCCGCGATCACACGCGCCTTCGTGTCAGACACTCGGTCGGCCACGAAGGTGGTGTGGTCGGGAGCTTCCAGTCCGATGAGCTTCATTGCGTCTCCTCGCAGGTTAAAGAACTTAAACATATGTATGTTTTGTATGGTTAAATAGAAATATGGCACAGATCACTGACGATGTCCAGAACACCGCCGAGGCGCTCCTCCCCCGATCGAGCGGTCATTCCCGCCCGCTGTCGCGCGGGGAACACCTCGCCGAAACGATCCGCGAGTCGATCCGCGAACGCAATCTGAACGCGGGCGATTTCTTCGGCACCCTCGAGACCATTCGCGAGGAGACCGGGCTGGCGCGGACGACTGTCAGCGAAGCTGTCAAGCTCCTGCGCGATCGCGGAGTTCTCGTCGTCAAGCCGGGCCGAGGCGGTGGACTCTTCGTGGCGAAGACGACTCCCATCGTGAGGCTGCGCCATACCCTTATGCGTGTCGATGGCGATCCGGCGTCGGCCGCAGACGCCATCGAATTGCGCGAATCTCTCGAAGAGCTCATTGCCGTCAAGGCCGCCATCCACCGCTCAGCAGCCGACTGCCGTGAACTCGATTCGATCCTCGACGAGATGCGGGCCGCCGAATCCTGGGATGGGTTCATGCAGAGCAACTGGAAGCTGCACGCGGCTATCGCGGCGATCTGCCCGAACTCGATGGCCCGCCCCGTCTACGAAAGCACCTTAGGCTTCCTGTCCGGCTCACATGCCGAGCAGGACGGTGAAGTCGATTCGAGTTATTGGGATACCCGCGTCAGAGTCCACGAAGAACTCGTCGCTGCCATTTCTTCGGGTGATCTCGACGCAGTCCGCCAAGCCGTCGCCGCCCACGCTTCACCGCGCGGCTGAGTAGTGAAAGAGACGCCAAGATGACTGACAAGAAGTCCACGCCGTTCCGAGAGTTCCTGTACCCGCAGGGCCACCCACGCATCGATGACCTCAAAGGTCTCGATGCCTATGAGTACCGAGAGGTCGCCAAGGCTCCGGGCACCTTCACCGGCGGTCTCATCGCCGGTTGGGAACCCCTCTACCTCAACGATTTCACCGGCATCACAGCAGACGGGCAGATCATCGAGGACCTCTATCCGCTGACTCCCGCCGAGCCGGGTGAGGAAGCTCCGGTCGCGGACATGCTCGCAGCAGCCCAGGAGCTGTTCGCTGCCTGCTCTGCAGATGAGGTGAAGAAGCTGCGCTACTCGGTTGATGCGGTCGAATGGCAGACCTGGGCCAATCCAGAGTTCATGCAGTTCGACACCGGTCTGCGCCTCGAGTTCACTTCGGAACCGGTTCGACAGGCCGCGTTGGATCTTGTCCGTGCGAGCCTGAGCGAAGAGGGATTCGAACTCACCCAGGGGATGATGCTCATCAATGAATTCCTCGGTGAGGTCGTGGGCTTGGAAAACATCCTCGGCCGGTTCTCATACAATTTCGCCGTCTACGGCACCCCTGACGCCCGAACCCCTTGGGGCTGGCAGCTCTACGGCCATCACTGTGCCGTCAATTGCCTCGTCGTCGAGGGGCGAATGACGGTCTCGCCGGTATTCCATGGGGCAGAGCCGAACGAGATCGACGCCGGCCCGCACGCGGGCCTCCGCTCCTTCGATGATCGTGTCGACGCAGGCACCACGGTTATGGCGCTGATGAGTCAGGACCAACGCGCCGAGGCTGTCGTGTACGAGGAAATCATCGACCCGGCAATGCCCGAAGGTCGCGTTCATCCCGGCGACGAGCGACATCTGGCCGGGGCATTTCAGGACAATCGAGTCATCCCCTATGAGGGCGTTCAGGTCGCATCGCTGGATGCACAGGCTCGGCAAGCCATCTTCGACCTCGTCAGCACTTTCCTCAACATCCTGCCCACGGGACCGCGCCGCGCGAAGCTGCGCGAAGTCGAAGAGCACTTGGATGAATCGTATTTCTGCTGGATCGGAGGACATGAACCAGGTGATGTGTTCTACTACCGGTTCCAGTCACCGGTCCTCATCGTCGAACTCGACCACCACTGCGGGGTATTCCTCGACTATGACACCCCGCAGCGCTTCCATGTTCACACGCTCATGCGTGTCCCCAACGGCAACGACTACGGTCGCGCTTGGGTTCGGCAGTGGAATGGATAGGCCGTTCGGCTGCGCGTTGACTTTCCGTCTCCCCTCACCGAGGCGGCCTGCCCCAGGCGAGACCCCGCCCATTCACTGAGCGACGTATCCCCCGTCGACAGACCACGTGGCGGCGTTGACGAATGAGGCTGCGTCCGAGGCGAGGAAGCACACCACCTCAGCGATCTCACCGGGTGTGCCGAGACGACCGTTGGGCATGCGCTTAACCATCTGGCCCCGCACCGACTCATCGAGTCCCGCGACCAGAGGAGTGTCGACGTACCCCGGAGCCACAGCATTGACCCGGATTCCATCGCGCGCATAGGTCAACCCGGTCGAACGGACCAAGTTGACGATCGCCGCCTTCGACGCAGAATACGATGTCGACTGAGTCTGTCCGACCAGCCCCAGGATCGAGGACACGGCCACGATCGATCCGGAACCGGCCGACCGCATATGCCGAAGAGCATGCTTGAAGCACAACGCCGTCCCCGTGAGATTGATGTCGATGATCTTCCGCCACCGCGCCACGTCGAGGTCATCGATCGGTGCCTTCGGCTCCGCGATCCCCGCATTCGCCACGAGGATGTCGAGCCCGCCGAAGGTTGTCGACGCGTGGTCCATGAGCGCCTCAACATCCTCCTCACTCGAGGCATCAGTCGGAATCGCGGCAACCTGCAGGCCGTCCGCTGCCAGGTCATCCGCACGTTGATGAGCCTGCTCGGAGATGTCACCGATCATCACCTTCGCGTCTCGGCGAGCGAGCATCTCCGCGATCGCCGCGCCGATCCCCGAGGCGGCCCCGGTGACGACGGCGGTGCGCCCTTCAAACGGCCGCGTGCTCTCCGGGACGACCTCCGTCGCCAGCACCGCTTCGGTCACGACCGGACCTGTTCAGCACGTTCGGTGGCACTCCGACCGCCGTTCTCGGCTGCGAGATCGGCAATGTCGCGGCCCATCCTGTAGCCGAAGACCAGCGCAGGCCCGATATGGGATCCGTAGCCGGGGTAGCCCCCGCCGAAAGCCGACACCGCCGAGGCGCCCACGGAGTACAGTCCTGGAATCGTCGTTCCGTCTTCGCGGACGACGCCCGAATGCCCGTCCGTCTGCAACCCTGCAAAGGATCCCAGGTCACCCATCTGCACCTTCGCTGCATAGTAGGGAGCCTTATCCAGCGGCGCCAGATTGGGATTCGGCTTGTGCTCGGGGTCGCCCCGGAAATGGTTGTAGGCCGTCGACCCGCGCCCGAATTCCGGATCCTCGCCGACCCGAGCCCCTTCGTTGAAACTCTCCACCGTGCTCCGCAGGTTCTCGGCAGGCACTCCGAGTTTCCCTGCCAGCTCCTCGAGGCTTCCACCGCGGATGAGGTATCCAGTGTCGTAGAAGTACTTGCGCGGGATCGGCCAGGGTTTGGCATAGCCGATCCCGTACTTGTGCATGCATTTCTCGTCGGCGATGACCCAGGCTTCGGTGCGGCGAGCGCCCTTCTCGTGGTCGAGCATGGCTCGGCCGAAGTCGTGGTAGCTCAGCGCTTCATTGCCGAACCGTTTGCCCTCGGAGTCGACAGTGATCATGCCCGGAAGGCCGATCTGCCGCAGGTGCGGGAACAGCCTCTGCCGCCCGTCGAGGTGCTTGAACACCGTCACCGGAGCCCACGAACCCGGAGTGAAGACATCGTTGTTGATGTAGCCCCCGGCACTGATGGCCATTTCCGCCGACGTCCCATTGTGTCCCTGCGTCGGGGTGAAGTGGTTGTCACCATTCGGGTCATGGGGGAAGTACTTCGTCCGCAGCGCCTCGTTGCCGGTGAATCCGCCTCCGGCGAGCACTACACCGAGGCGAGCGCGTACAGTGCCCGCATTCTTGCCCGACAGCTCCGCACCGATCACCTCGCCGTTCTCGTCCTGGATGAGACGATCGACCGGGGTCAAGGTCCAGATCCGCACCCCGAGCTTGAGCGCCGAAGCGACCATCCGGGTGATCAGCGCCGAACCGTTCGTCCGCTTCAGCGGCTGCTGGGACACGGCCTTGTCAGCCCACGTCTTCAGCAGCTTGCGGGCGACATAGGTGAACGACTTCACCGACTGATTCGCGTGGAAGAACTCGTTGAGATCCGGCCCCACCTGGGGCATGTAGCCGAACACCGTATAGGACGACAGATACGGCTGCAGCTCCTTGCGCCTGTCCCCCAGCATCCGCACGTCCGCATCGTCGGGGAGGATGGCGCGACCTCCGATGCGAGCGCCGGGAAGATCCATCTGATAGTCAGGAGCCTTTTCCGGGTAGACGAAGTTGACCTCGGTGTTGTCCTCGAAGAACGTGATCGCCTCAGGCACGGTGTCGAGGAAGTCGGAAACCCGTGACGAGTCGAAGGTGTCCGGCGCCAATGCGCGCAAGTAGATTTCGGCTTCTTCGCGGGTGTCCTCGGTGCGTTCCGCTCCCTTGGGGTTGCCGGGCACCCAGGCCCATCCCGCCGAGATCGCGGTGGTCCCGCCGAAGTGCGGTGCCTGTTCGGCGACGATGACATTGAGACCCTGGTGGGCCGCGGTGATCGCGGTGGCCAGGCCCGAGGCTCCGGAGCCGACGACGAGGACGTCGCAGATCGCATCGGCACCGTCGGTGAGGTCGGGGTGGGAGGTGGAAGTCATGGAGTGAGTTCTCCTTCTGTGTTGCTTGTGACGGATCAGAGGGTTGCGGCCGGAGCAGGCACGGGACGGTCGTCCCATTCGCCGGTTGCGCGCAGGTAGGGTTCGCCGAGGCGGTCGATCGGAACGTGCGCCGTTTCCCTGGCGCTGATGCACGCGACGAGGGCGATCGCCGAGCAGATCGCACCGAAGACGGCCACAGGAACCCACCCGTGCACGCCGTCACCCATCATCATTCCGGCGATCGAGGGGCCGAATCCGGCGACGACGAGCCCGAGTTGGTTGCCCATGGCCATGCCGGAGTAGCGGACGGGGGTGGCGAAGAGCTCCCCGAAGTACGAGGTCCAGATGCCGTTGAAGGTCGAGTACATGATCGTCATGAACGCGAACGAGGCGAGGGCGACGAGCCAGACGCTGCCCGAACTCAGCGCCATGAAGTAGAGGAAGAAGGTCACCGCAGTGCCGATGATGGATGCGATCAGCAGAGGGCGGCGTCCCCATCGGTCACTCAGCGCTCCGGCGAGAGGCATGACGAGCATCGAGAGTCCGATGGAGACGGCGTTGATCGTGAGGATCTGTGCCTGCTCGAAGTGTCCTGTGGTCGTCGCGTATGAGAGACCGAAGACGGTGAAGAGCGTCTGCATCACCATGAAGATCGACATTCCCACAACCCGCAGAACGTCGAGTCCCTGGTAGCGCAGCACGTCCTTGGCCGGGAGCTTCTTGACCGCACCCTCTTCCTGCTTCGCTTCGAATTCGGGAGTCTCGTCGAGGCGACGGCGGATCCAGAACGCGATGACGAGGACGACAGCCGAGAGCCAGAACGGAACCCTCCAGCCCCACGTCATCATCGCTTCTTCGGGCAGTGCCGTGACCGGGATGAACACGACGGTGGAGAGCACCATGCCGGCGGCGTAGCCGTTCATGACGAAGGAGGTGAAGAAGCCGCGGCGGCCTTCGGGCGAGTGTTCGATGGTCAGGGATGAGGCGCCGGAGGACTCCGCTCCGGCGGAGAAGCCCTGCGCCAATCGGCAGACGACGAGGAGGATGGGAGCGATGATGCCCACTGTCCCGTAGGTCGGCAGCAGTCCCACTCCCAGTGAGGCCAGCCCCATGATGAGCAGGACGATGAGGAGAACATTGCGGCGTCCGAGGCGGTCGCCGAAGTGCCCGAGGACGAGACCGCCGAGCGGGCGGGCCACATACGCGACACCGAACGTGGCGAACGCAGCCACAGTACCCAGAGCCGGATCCTCCGTGGGGAAGAACAGCTTGGGAAAGACCAGCGCGGCTGCGGTCCCGTAGATGAAGAAATCGTAGTATTCCATGGTCGATCCCATGAAGGCAGCCAACGCCGCCTTGCCTGGGGTCTTGCGCACTTCCACTTCGGCGTGGGCATCGTGTGAGAGGGACTTGGTCATGAGGTATCGCCTTTCGGCATCAGAGCTCGAAGTCCACGTAGGCCAGCTGCTCGACGTTGGGCAGCGAGAGCGGCTTGATGGCTTCATGAGCTGGATGGGAGTTGTAGACGTCGATGTCTTCCTTGGTAGCGAAATCGGCAATGATCACGTGATCCCATGACTTCGCGGTGTGCAGTACATCGAGACCGTGGGTCAGGGAGATGAGGCCCGGGACCTCGTCGGGCAGTCGTTCGAGACCAGCGACCCATTGCTCCCGGATCTCGTCGGTGAAGCTCGGCTTCCAGCGGAACATGACGATATGGCGGATCATCCGGCGACCGCCTCGGCGAGGTTCGGGGTTTGGTCGGCTGGAGCGCGGTAGGCGGCATCCTGACCGGCCATCGTCCGCCCTGCCAGGTAGGCCATGGTCATGAGCGGTCCCAGTGTGGCTCCGGCGCCCGGGTATCCGGCGGCATACGGTGATTCGGTGACGTTGCCGGCGGCGAAGAGACCCGGGATCGGTGCGTGATCGGGGTCGAGCACCCGACCGTTCCCGTCGGTGGCGAGGCCTCCGCAGGTGCCGAAGGCTCCGTTGACGACGGGCATCGCGTAGTACGGGCCGCGTTCGAGCGGTGCCAGCGACGGGTTCGGCCATGCGTTGTCGTCGTCACCCCAGTAGCGGTCGTAGGCGGATTCGCCGCGCCCGAAGTCCTCGTCGACGCCTCGTTCGGCCAGTCCGTTGAATCGGGTGACTGTGGACTCGAGGTTCTCTGCCGGCACGTCGATCGCCTCGGCGAGGCCGGACAGGGTGTCGGCAACGGTGAGATAGTCGGGCAGCGGGTCGCCGGATCGGTGGTCGAGCACTCCGTACCGGTCGAGGTAGGACTGGTCGAAGACGACGGAGGCGGGGGTGTTGAGAGTCTGGTTGCCGGCGGAATCCCACGACTGGAGGACGCGGGCCAGGTCGTTGTAGTTCTGGGATTCGTTGGCAAAGCGCTTGCCGTGCCGGTTGATCATGATCGATCCCGGTCCCTGCCGCTCGAACCGCAGCAGCGTGCCCACGGGTTCGCCGTCGCGCAGGGCACCGGTCACTGACATCGGCGCCCACCAGGCTTCGCGGGTTCCGCGGACGGTGGCGCCGATGCGCTGGGCCATCTTCAACCCGTCACCGGTGTTGGTCGGCGGTGAGCACTGGGTGTAAAGGCGGGATGCCAGCAGCGAATCGGCAAGGCCTTTGTCCCATTCGAATCCGCCGGTTCCCAGCATCACACCCGATCCCGCGGTAAATCCGGTTCCGTCATCGAGGATGACACCGGTCACGCGATCACCTTCGGTGGTCAGTCGATCGACTCTGGCGTCGACGGCAAAGGTGACTCCGCGGCGAGCGCAGGCGGTCACGAGCATGGAGACGAGCGCGTGGCCCTTGGCTGCGAATCCCTGTTCGCGGCGCTGTTCGAGTTCGTCCCAGGGGAAGCGGGTGAAGGCTCCCCACCGTTCGTATTCCTGCATGCTGAACGGCAGACGGCCGTCGGTGCGGATGTGGTCGAACAGTTCGCCGAGGTTGTCGCGGGCGTTGAAGAGTCCCGGTTCGATGGTGCGCCCGCCGGTGGCCGCGCCGGGGAGGTCCTGCCGGTAGTCGGGGAAATCCTCGAGGAACAGGAATTCCAGGCCTAGTTCGGTTTCGGCGAAGCGGAGCATATCGACGCCGTGGTTGAGTGCGGCGTCGAGCAGCTCTGAGCGTCCGCGTCCACGGGCGACCGCCTCGGTGTAGGTGCGGCCTGCGCTGATGGAATCGGTGATTCCGGCTTCCCGTGCATAGTCGTTGGCGACGATCCACAGCATTCCGCCGGAGACGGCCGATGTTCCGCCGAGGAGGTTCGATTTCTCGAGGACGAGGACCTCGAGTCCTTCGTCGGCGGCCGTTGCCGCTGCGGTCAGTGAGCTGGCTCCGGAACCTACGACGACGACGTCGTAGTCGTGGGTGTGTGGATGATGCGCGGTATCTGCGTTGAGTAGTCGCATTGTGTCTCCACTCCTCTCTGATGTGGGTCTGGGGACAGATTTGTCGACATCGGCGAGCCACAGCAGAGGTTGTTCCGTTGAACGGAGCGGGGTGTTCGATTCATCGGTACGGCGTCGGCCGTGACAACTCCGTTCGAACACGGTGGAGGCCGTGCCCCGATCCAGGCGCCGAGGCGGCCGGAGAGTTCAGCCCATCAGTCGGCGGACCCGGTGTGAGTCCAGGACGACCCCGAGGCGTCGGCTGGTCGCCCGGGACGCGAATTGCAGCTGTGGGACGATCACGTTGAGGTCTTCCTGCCCGCGGTGGCGAATAACTGTCAGTGCGGCAATGACCTCTCCCCCGCGGCCATAGACCGGCACGGAGATGCCGCTGGATTCGGGAACGATGATGCCTTCCATGGCCGCATAGCCCTGTTGGCGGATGCGGGCGAAGAGTGAGCGCAGCTCGTGGGGATCGGTGATGGTATTTTCGGTGAGTTTGTCGAGCCGACGACGGAGCATGAGCTCCTGCTGTTCTGCGGGTCCGAATGCGGTGAGCATCAGCCCGGCGGAACAGGCGTGGGCGGGAAGACGGCCGGCCACCTCGGTGATATTGACGACGAATTCGTCTGGGGCGAGTCGTTCGACATAGAGCGCGTCGGTTCCGTCGAGCACCGACAGTGAGATGTGCACCTGGAGCGCTTGGACGACGTCTTCCATCGGCGGCAACGCCGCCTTGCGGAGGTCAGAGGCCTCGGCGCCTCGAGAAGCGATTTCCCAGAGTCGGTTGCCGTGCGCCCAGCGACCGGATTGGTCGCGGCTGACAAGACCCTCGACTTCGAGTTCATTGAGGATTCTGTGGACCGTGCTCACCGGCAGATCGGCTTCGCGCGCTATCTCACGCAGGCCCCGGCTCTGCGCTCTCGGGCCGAACACGGAGAGTATCCGCACGGCGCGATGGATGACCGATTCTCCCGACGACGAGTTCGCCACTGGCACCTCCATTGGTTGAGCCAAGATTAATTGAACCCGACAGGCGCTTACGATCCGTTTCGTGATCCGTTGAACGGAACACTCTCATGAATCCGAGTCGCACCGTATCTAGCCTGTGGCCATGGCTGAATCACAGAACACAACTTCTCCGGCCGGACGCGTTTCCGGCAAAGTCGTCTTCATCTCCGGAGCCGCCCAGGGCATGGGCGCTTCTCATGCCCGGGCACTCGCGTCCGAAGGCGCCCAAGTCGTCATAGGTGACCTGCAGGAGGCAGCCGCCGAGTCGCTCGCCAACGAGATCAACGAGGTCGAAAGTCGCACGACCGCTGCCAGCGTCCGACTTGATGTCACTGATCTCGAGTCGTGGCAGCACGCGATCGAGACCTGCGTGAAAACGTTCGGCCGCCTCGATGTGCTCGTCAACAACGCGGGCATCTATACACCGGGCTCGGTGCTCGATGCCGAGGTCGACGACTGGCACCGGACGATCGATATCGATCTCACCGGCACGTTCTACGGGATGAAAGTCGCCGCTGCCGAACTGAAGAAGCAGTCCACGGCGTCGATCATCAACATCTCGTCCATCGCCGGCCTCGTCGGGTTCAAGCACCGAGCCGCCTATGCCGCAGCGAAGTGGGGCGTCCAAGGTCTTACGAAGACGTCCGCCCTGGACTTGGGCGAATTTGGAATCCGAGTGAATTCGATCCACCCGGGGTCGGTGAGCACTCCTCTGACCGCGGGGCTCAAGCGAGGACTGGGGCAGGTGCCTGCCGGACGCGCCGCCGAGGTCGAGGAGATCAGCAGCCTCGTCCTCTATCTGGCCAGCGATGAGTCCCGGTTCGTCAACGGAGCGGCAATCGCCATCGACGGCGGCGAGACCGCCGGGAACAATCTGCGCGCTGACGCTTGAACAGCGCCGATTACTGGATCGCTTCGCCTCTCCGCGGCGGAGGGAAGTGGCGATGACGCCGCCGAAAACATCCTGGCAGAACTGCGCAACGCCACTCCCGCGGCATCGAAGGAGGTCATTAACCAGCGAGTGCTCGCAAACTTGGATGATCGGAAGGCTGCTCTGATCGGACTCTCGGCGAAGTTCTTCGCAGGCGAGAACGCTACGGCAGGAACTAAGGCGTTACTTGGGAAGCAGACTTCCCCGTAGGTCGTCGAGCGGCGAGAGGCAATGATAGCAGCGCAAAGTCACTGCTTTGAAAAGTCAGCAACAGTCCCACGAAGTAATCTGACTAACAGGTGCCGAAGCAACACTACGTTCCATCTTCTCATTCCTCGACCCCTGTTGATTTCAGGATTCCTTTTACCCAGCCAACGACGGCATCAACCCTGAGATCAACCTGAATGCAGCTATATCCGAGAACCGTTGGCAAACCAGCCATTCTTCGTCGGCCTTGGCGCCCGTGATCTCTAGGCAATCCGACGGTACCCACACAATCTGAGATACTATATTCATGACAGACTCTGATCCACATGATGAGGCCTCAGGTCCTCCTGACGACGACGCAGAAAATAACCGCCTTGAAGATATCGTAAAGACAAACACTGAGGCATTCCGCAAGGCCGCCAGCAAACATACAAACTGGGCTCGCGCGGCTAGCGCGAATAAGAATCTCGGGAAGCTCCTCTCGCAGACTGCGAATATCTCATCTGGATTACTGAATGCTCAGATTCAAGACATTTCCAGACGAGCAATCGCACAAACCGGCATCTCAGCAATCCGACCAAGAGATATAGATCTCGGAATCAACACAAACTTCTTCAGTGACTACGTTCAGTCCATTCTCGGAAAACAACTCCAGGGAATAACTGCAGGATTAGATCCAGTCAAATTCAGTGGATTAGGGCTATCTGCACCTGCCGCAGCCCCACAGGCATCAATCCTGCCGAACCTTAGACTAATTCAACGGATTGCCGACAAGCTGAACACCCCCGCAGCAACCTCCGCGACACAACAATTGATCACCGGAGAAAAAGGGCCAAAGTATCGAAGTAATAAACGAGTTTGGCATTACACCAACGCTTACGCTTTAAATAAAATACTTATCCAGCACCACCTATGGGCCTCAAACCCTAAGCACTTAAACGATTCCAGCGAACTCACGCATGGAATCGAACTAATTGAATATGCCGCAAAGCGCGCAATTGACCGCCAGGTTCTTCACCAAAAAAGACACGAGAAAATTCTAAATCGAGTTCTCGATAGAACTTATATCGACGAGGCAATTCATGAAATTTACTATATTTCAGCTTCTGCCCAACCCGACAGCCTGACACTCTGGAGAAACTATTCAAAGAACGACGGATTTGCTATCGGACTGCAGCCTGGACGTGGATTGAGCCCCGGTGGGATAATTATTGACCAAGAGACGGAGAATGCAGACTCCGACTTACCAGCTATAGCCGACTGGTATAAAGTAGAGTATAGCGATCGCAGAAAGAATTCATTAGCTGATAAGTTCATTACAAGCGCTCTTGAAGATATAGATTCCGCAACTCGCGACGACGAGGACCTTGTAGTAGAAGAACTTCGGAAGCACCTTATCGTAATCGCGTCAACAATGAAGCACTCTGCATTTTCCGATGAACGTGAAGTCCGCTGGATTACGACTAACTGGTTACCGATAGATCTTGTTCGCTACGAGATCACCCAACGCGGGTTTGTGCCAGTGCTTCACGTGAAGGCCGTGGGAGATGAGCAGTCAGACGCACTCCTGCCCATCACAGGGGTGCGGTGTTCACCCACAAACCCTTCTACCATAACCCGCACGATTCAAGGGCTTTTAAAGCAGCGGGGATACACAAAAGCAGCCGATGATGTGAGCCAGTCATCAATGCCTTTCAATGGATAGACGGGGAATCAGCAGGTCTTCTTCTTTTATCGTTCCAACTTCCTGTTCCTAGGCAGTTGGCGCGCCTCTTACCTATTGGGAACAACCTCCATGCTGATGCCTGAGCGGTACTACACCACTCACTCCCTGCGCATCACAAAAACCGTCACCGAGCTCCCGACAAGGTCGATCCGCAGTCTTCCGTCGTCACCCACGCCGCCCGTGACCTGTGGCGAGCTCGACGCCGAAGCCCCACCCGACGGACTAGCCCCGCCCGACGCCGAAGCGGTAGCCCCATCCCCACTAAACGGCACATCAGCCGGCAACGGATTCGCCGGCACCACCTGCGTCGAGTTCTTCACATCGTTCGACTCCCCATAGACCTGAGACGCAGACGAAACGCTGAACCCAGAAGGCATCGCCATCGTCACCGAATTCCCACCCACCGAGGCTGCATCGTTCGCGTTGATCACCGTCGTCACGAGGGTGCGCCCGTCGTTCTTGACCACCGTGTAGGCGCTCATGTTCCCACCCCCAGAGACCGAAGTCTTGGTGAACTGCCCACCGACACTGGGCACGAGCAGCCGCAGCCCGAGCATGTTCGGCCTCACCTGAAACTCGTTCGACCGGTCCCCGTGATCGGCCGGATCGCAGATGAGCGACATCGGCGCTCCCCCGTTGCAAGCTCCGAGCATCGAGTGCATGGCCATCCGCTCGACGCCGAGCGTGGCCGCATACAGCGTGTAATCAGCCGCCCACAGCGCCGAGGCGTTCGTCAGCGAAGTGTCATTCGTCCCCGGGCAGCTCGTCGGACCAGTCTCCTCCAACCACAGCGGCAGACCGGCATCGTCAGCCTTGGACTTCCCGATGCCGAGGTTCTTCTTCGCCGCCTCCTTCGCCAAGGGGTCGATGAGGTTCGCCGCCTGCGGCCCGCGTCCCGGAACCTGAGTCGAATCGCATTCGTAGAGCTGATACCAGTGCTGTGAGAGCGCGGTCTTGCGCTTGGCGCCAGAATCCAGGAAGGCCGTCATCCACGCCCCGTCGTAGACGTCCGGGCCGATGATCGGCGCATCGGGGCGCTTCGCATGGATCGCCTTCGCGTACGCCTCAAGCTGCTTGACGTACTTGTCTTCGTTCCAGCCGTCTTCCCGGACTGCCCCACCGGGAACATCGTCGACTGTATAGCCGTTCGGTTCATTGCCGATCCCCAAACCGATCAGAGAATCGCCGAGGATGTCGACCGCATGCGCGGCCATGTCGGCTCCGCGAGCCGGATCGTACGTACCAAGGGGAACGCCGAGGGTGACGGTCGAGCCAGTGGCATCGACGAGCTTCTTCAGCCGCTTGAGGTCATCGGGAGTGATGATGGTCTTCTCGCCGTGCTTCGGCGCTTCACCCTCCGACGTCCAGAACGTCCTCCGGTCGAGGGCATTTCCGGCGAACCGCAGTGCCGGAGACCCGAGCGCTTTCAGCTGCTCGTCGAGGTTGGACTTCGCCGGGTCGAGCCGGGGATCGGCCAGGTCGGTAGCCTCGAACGAGACCCCGATATTGTCGGACCTGAAGGCGGGCCCGGTCTGGTCGGCGGTCACCGTGACAGATGCAGGGTCACCAGAGGCGCTATCGACATTCGCCTGCTCGAATTCCGTCGGAGTGGGGCTCGGGTCCGGCGTCGGCGATGAGCCGTCCGGATCGAACAACGAGCACCCCGACAGAACGAGGGCGAGCGCCATGACACTGCCCTGGATACTCCTTCTGAGGTTCACTCCAATAACTCTGCCCTGTCCCCACAGAATCAACAACTTCCACAGTCCCATTCGAGACGCCTCCCGCCGAGACCAAAACCAAGACCCTCACCACACACCACCACGACAAACCCCGCAGTCCGAATCCCCACCCGCCGAGGCACCCGACCCGCGGCCATGGCATCGTAGTGCTGGAGATCACGCCACCTGAGCCCACCCGAGAAGAGGAATCGCCATGCCCGAAAGCAGCGCCAGACCCTCCCTCACCCCCATTCGCGGGGCGCTCGGCCTCTCGGTGGCGATGGGCATCGGACGGTTCTTCTATACCCCGGCCCTGCCGCTCATGGTCGCGGCCCTCCACTGGAGTTCCGCTCCCGGCGCATGGATCGCGACGCTGAACTACGTCGGCTACTTCATCGGCACACTCGTCATCGCCCAAGGCTGGGTCGAGCCCAACCGCTTCGTCTACCGTCTCAGCCTCATCGTCTCCACCGTGGGCCTCGCCGCGGTCGCGCTGACCCCGAACCTCATCTGGCAGGGCGGCATCCGCACCATCGCCGGAATCGCCTCGGGGCTCATCTTCGTGTGCGTGACCCAGCGCATTCCCGCGAACTCCCTGAAGCCCCGCGACGGCGGCATCTCCTACGGCGGAGTCGGCTTCGGCATCCTCGTCTCCGGAGCCATCGTGTTGGTCGCCGGCAGCTTCGCCGATTGGCGCCAGCTGTGGCTCATCTGCGCGGCCGTGTCCGCGGTCTTCTCCATCATCGCCTGGACATGGCCGATCCCGGCCCGAATCCGACCGCACACCACCCCCGCCGAGGCGGCCGAACCGACCGAGACCACCACCGACCACTCCCCCGCCGACGCTTCGACCCCGTTCGAGGCCAATCGCCGCCGAGCCATGGCCATCCTCTCCACAGGCTACTTCTTCCAAGGGGGCGGTTACATCATCATCGGCACCTACCTCGTCGTGCTCGCCGGTCCCGTCTTCGGAGCGACCGCTGCCGCCTCGACGTGGCTCATCGCCGGGATCGCGACAGCGGTGTCTCCCCTGACGTGGTCAGCGGTCGCCGCGCGCATCGGCACAGTCAAGGCTCTGACTCTCTGCTACTGCCTGCAGGTCTTCGGCGGGCTGCTCGCGGTTTTCGGCTCCACGCCGATCGTGCTGATCATCGCCGCCGCCCTCTTCGGCTTCACCTTCATCGGAGTGGTCATGATGACGATCGGCGTCGGCACGCAGATGGGCGTCGCGAACGCCTCGGCGAAGCTGACGTCCTGGTACAGCATCGGGCAGATCGTCGGCCCTGCCATCGTCGCAGCGGCTCTGAGCGAGCACATCGCCGCCGCCTTCATCGCCTCGGCGATCGCGTTGGCCATCGCCATGGCGCTGACCTTGGTCGGAGTCCTCGCCGGCAACGTCGACCGGTGATGCGACCCACCGCAGGACGCCGCCATCGCCTCACCAGCCCGCACCGAGGTGGCACACACCCGACCGCCCGTGTAAGACTACGTAGGCGATTGTTGATTCAACGATCACCTGATCTGCGAACAAGCACACCGACTACGACAGCCTCCCCTACAGGAGCGCGGAGGAACCGAAGGAGCTGCCCCCATGACAGAAACTCCTGGGATCACAGGTCATTGGGACATCGATCCCTCACATTCTCGATTGGGATTCTCCACACGCCACGCCATGGTGTCGCGTGTGCGCGGAGCGTTCAACGATGTGTCCGGTTCCGCCGACATCGCCGAGGATCTCGCCGACTCGAATGCCGAGGTCATCATTCAGACCGCGAGCGTCGACACCCGCAGCGAGGGCCGCGACGAGCACCTGCGCTCGGCAGACTTCTTCGACGCCGACGCCTACCCGGAGATCCGTTTCGTCTCCTCCGCTATCGATGAGGTCGACGAGGGCTCCTACATCGTCACCGGTGGTCTGACGATTCGTGACATGACGAAGACCGTCTCCGTCCTGCTCGAGCTCATCGGCCTCGAGACCGATCCCTACGGCGAGCTGCGCGCCGGCCTCGAGGGCTCGCGCCGCATCGACCGCAAGGACTGGGGCGTCACCTGGAATACGAAGCTCGATTCCGGCGGCGTGCTCGTCAGCGACAAGATCACGCTCGAGTTCGAGCTCTCCCTGATCAAGAAAGTCGCCGAGGAGGCCCCCGCCGATTCGTCCGAAACTGCGGTTGAGAACGAGGCCTCCACCGAGACGCCGATACCCGTCACCGAGGCGACCTCCGCCCCCGAAGCTGGCTCCGCAGCCCCGCAGACCACAGCGCCCGTGACCAATGCCCCGGAGAACTCCGCTGACGCCCCGGTCCAGGAGACACCGGAAGCACCTGAGGCTCCGGACGCTCCGAAGCCAGAAGCCGCCGAGTCGGCTCCCGCACCGGAAGCCCCTCAGCCGGTCCCCGAAGCTCCCGAGTCGGTGACCCCGACCCCGGCAGCCGACGAGACCGAGACGGCTCCTCCCGCGCCGAAGGCCCCGGAGAGCGCAGCATCAGTGGCCCCGAAGGCAGAGTCCGCCGGCTCGGAGTTCCCTCCCCCGCCGCCGGTCAAGCCCGCCGAACCTTCCGCTGACAAGCCACCGGACAAGGCTCCCGAGACCAAGAAGTCGGACGGCCAGTCATCCGGAAGCGCGTTCGGAAAGATCTTCGGCCTCCGCTGAAACCAAATGAACTCGACCGAGTAGCTGTTAGCTGCTCGGTCGAGTTGTTTTATGTGTTGAATGAGCGCACTACCGGCAACGCAGTCACTCACATTCCAACGAATTGATAACCGTTGCCCTCCACCCCGGCCAGAGGCATTCTCGCTCACGAGTAACCAGTTACGATAAGTCGTCTGCTTCGGTCAGAGTCGAATCGGGGTCCCGTGAAGCATCGCTCACCTCTGTTGAGGTCCTTGCTGTGGCAAGTGAATATAAGACGCTCCTTTGTCGCGCTGGTGTTAGTTTTTGCCCTCGTCGCTCTTTCGGGTTGCTCTACAGTCGAGAAGCCACCGCAGACCGGCGACTCGACCGGATCCTCCGCTGACCCCATCGAGGAGGTCAATCCGGCAGCCGTTGACGAACCAGCGCCCGAGGCGGTGTCTGAGGATCTGGACCCATACTCGACGGAGGACGAGCAGCTCATCTACTACGGCGAAGTGCTCGCCTTTCGCTATGGAATCGACGTGGAACCTGATGAGTGGCTGTCGCTCGCAGAGAAGGAATGTGACTCCTATTCTGAAGCGGGCAGCACCCGCGTCTATGGTCCGGAATCCGCCGAGATCCTCGCCGACGATCCGCGATCGAACCTTCTGCTCGAGTCCTTCGTCTTTTTGGTGATCGGTTCGTACTGGTGCGTGCCGATGATTACGGCACGAACTTCGAAAGGTACGGATCCGAAGCTCAACTGATCTCTTTGGCCTTTCTGGAAACGGTCAATGCCATCGGACCCACCAATTTGTCGGCTGCGGACTTCTCGGACTACTACGACAATCAGCTGTTCATCACTCGGTACGATTTCGATACACCGCCGGAGTCCGACGAGTCAGATCCAACGGCGCCAGACGCTCCCGACCCGTATGACAGTTCAGACGCGTTCGAGGACGAAGCACCCGAGTACGGCAGTTCCGACCCCAACTACCCATACCCGGGTCCGTATAACGAGTATGAAGGAAACTCAGGCGGACCAACTCAGTGCAACGATGGCACCGTTTCCAATTCGTCCGGCCAAGGAACCTGCAGTTGGCACGGTGGAGAGCGCTGAAAGCTCCTCCCGCTCTGCGTATCCCGCGGGTGGGATCGATACGCGTACCGATCCCACCTGCGGCCACTATTGAGACCAGCACCAAATGACCTGACAGAGGGAGTAGGACTGCCATGGCCAAGCTGACGAAGATGGTTTCCGCCATCGGTTCTCTCAAAGACCTCAACTCCGCCCGCGCTGAGTTCATGACGCGTCGAAGACCATCCCCGCCGAGGCTGCCTTCCCACCCGCAGACATCCGCCCGCCGGCCGATGATTCCCGTACCCTGATGCTTCGGGTGACGAATCCCGGAATCCCCGTCGAGGCGGCTCCGCAATCGACGAGCCAAGGTGGCACTTTCGCTGTCATCCACGCTCCCGCCGCCGGCGACTTCGCCGCAGCTCTTGTTTTCAATCCCTCCACTCAGGTCGAGGCAGGTCAGACGTTCGGCACCATCGCCGACGAGGGCGGCTGGCCGGTCGTCGTGGCGATGGCCGAGGAGTTCCTCGGCATCCGCATCGATCACATCGCGCAGCTGGAAGCAGACGCGCTCGGTCGCGTGATCGACGCACTCGGCGGCCTGCAGGTCTACAGCCGCGCAGCGTTCAGCGCCGGTGGTACTGATTTCGCCGAGGGGACGAACAACCTCGACGGAACAACATCGGCCATCTTCACTGCGGCGGGCCCGGTCGATGATGCCGGCTAGACGCGGACCCGCAACCAGCGTGCGGTCGTGCGTGCGCTCGTCCAAACTCTCAAGTCGGGTGGGTTGGTCAAGGACCCGAACAAGGGCGCAGCCGTGCTCGGACATTTCGCGTCCGGCATTCAACACAACGCGGAGCTGACCACGGGTGAACTCGTCAAGATCGCCAACAATCTCCGCACCCTGCAGACGGACGACATCGCGGTGGTCACCGTACCCACGAACTCACGTCGCGAGGACGACGGCACTGTCATCATCGACTTCGGCCCTGAGGCAGTGCCAGCGCTCAAGAAGACTTTGGCCAGCAACGACTCGCAGACTTCTTCCGATACCTCGTGTCGCTGGGATACTGAGTCTCTGGGTCTGCTCGCCGTCAATAGAGAGGGCTGCCCCAGCACCTCCCTCAGATCACCGCGCGTTCTCGCGCGTACCCGGTCGCCTGAGCGAAGACTTCGGCAACATGCAGCAGGAGCGCATCGCGGCCGGCCTCGGTGACCAGCTGCAGACCCACCGGCAGTCCCTCCGGCGTGAATCCGGCCGGCACGGACAGGCACGGCAACCCCGTGGCGGAGATCGTCGTCGCCGCCCGCATCCAATCGAGGTAGTTCGGGGTGGGCACTCCGGCCACCTCGGTGGGGAACTCGAGATCCGCGTCGAACGGTGCAACCTGCACCGCCGGGGTGATGAGCACGTCGTGGGTGGCGAAGAAGTCCCGCAGCGACGCCTGGAGCCGCGCCCGCGCGGCGTTCGCGGACCTGAAGTCGGTGAAGGTCAGCGCGGTGCCCTTGTCGACGTTCCACACCATCGCGTCCTTGATCTCACCCCGGTGGGCGTCGATGAGGTCCGCATAGGCGGTGGCGAAGTCGAAGGCCCTAGCGGTCTGGAAGACCTCCTCGGCGTCGCTGAGGTCCGGCACCGCGTCCTCGACGACGGCCCCGAGGTCGGCGAACGTCTGCGGATGCCCGGCGATGACGTCGAGCACCCGAGACTCGACGGGCAGGCCGAGCCCCAGGTCGGTGCTCCACCCCACCCGCACCCCGGCGAGGTTCTCCAACGCCGAGGCGGCCGGCTCGTCATAGCTGTCATCGACCGGCAGGGATCCCGGCACGGCGGGATGCGGGCCGGCGACCGCGCGCATGAGCAGGCGGATATCGGCGACGGTGCGGGCGAGGAACCCCTGACGTGACATCCACGTCCACGGATTGAGCGCGGAGACCACGGGGATCCGCCCGTGTGAGGGCCGGTACCCGATGAGGTTGCAGAAGGACCCGGGAGTGCGCAGGGATCCGCCGGTGTCGGAGCCGTCGCCGACCGGCTGGATGCCCGCCGCGATCGCCGCGGCCGCACCGCCGCTGCTGCCGCCCGCCGAGGTGGCCGGATCATAGGGGTTGCGCGTGGTCCCGAAGAGCGGGTTGAAGGTGTGGGAACCGGCGGCGAACTCCGGGACGTTGGTCTTGCCGGTCGAGTTCACGCCCGCCGCCTGCAGCCGGTCGATGAGGACGGCGCTGGCGGTGGGCACATTGTCCTTGAACAGCGGAGAGCCGAAGGTCGTGCGGATGCCCGCGGTGGGAATGCTGTCCTTGTGGGTGAGCGGCACCCCGAAGAGCGGGGGCAGCTCACGCCCCTCGGCCTGGGCGGCGACGACCTGTGCGTCGGCGGCCGCGGCGCGTTCTCTCGCGGCCTCGTCGACCCGTGTCACGACCGCATTGATCGCCGGGTTGACGGCGTCGATGCGCCCGAGGTGCTCCTCGAGGGCTTCGGACGGCGACAGCTGCCCCGTGCGGATCGCGGTCGTGAGTTCGGTGAGGTCGAGATCGGCGTATGCGGTCATGGCAGGCCCTTCCTGTGCGGGTTCGCGTCGCTTGTGATAAGTCTGCGTCCCTCCGCCCCATTCGCAGTACACCGGACGGAACTTCGGCGAAATCGGTCACGGATGTGGCCGAATCACGCATCCGCGCCGTGCAGGCCCACTGCGGCCGGGGAAACACACATAATGTGACCCAAGTCTCACGGCCTGCGAACCGGACCGTGAGCGCCGTGACCGCACACACGAGGAGACACGATGCCCGCACCCTCACCGTCGGATCCGCACGCTTCGGGCGAGGCGATCACCGCCTCGGCGCCGGAATCCGTCGCTCCCTACAGAACCGACCAGCCGCGGATGGGGCTGGTCTTCCGCAGCCTCGAGGCGGTCGAGCGGGTGGGCAACCTGCTGCCCCACCCGTTCTGGCTGTTCTGGATCCTCGCGGCCGTCCTCGGCGTGATCAGTGCGATCCTCGCCGCGGCCGGCGTCGAGGTGGCCCTGCCGGGATCCGACGAGACCGTCGCCGTCAAGAGCCTGCTCTCCGTCGAGGGCGCCGTCATGGCGGTGGATACGGCGATGGAGAACTTCGCCGGGTTCGCTCCCCTGCCCGTCGTCGTCAGCGTCATCATCGGTGTGGCCGTGGCCGAACGCAGCGGTGTCCTCGATGCTCTGCTGCGGCTGACGATCGTGCGCCTGCCCGCCCGCTGGGTGACCTTCGCGGTCGCGTTCACGGCGATGATCTCCCACGTCATGTTCGATGCCTCGTTCATCGTCCTCCTCCCCTTGGCCGCTCTCGCGTTCAAGGCGGTCGGCCGGTCCCCGGTCCTCGGCATCGTCGTGGCCTACGCCTCGATCTCCGCCGGCTACAACGCCTCTCCCCTGGTCACCCCGTCCGATGCGATCATCTCCTCGCTGACGACCGCGGCTGCGCAGATCGTCGACGCCGAGTATGTCGTGACACCGCTGGCGAACTACTTCTGGGCGATCGCGTCCTCGGTGATCCTCGCGATCACCGTGACCCTCGTCGTCGAACTCGTGCTCGCCAAGCGTCCGGGCCTCGATGCGGACGTCGATCCGGCCACGGTCGAGGAGGACGCCCGCCTCGACCTCACCGCGGTGGAGAAGAAGGGACTGCTGGCCGCCTCGGCGACGCTGCTCGTCCTCGCCCTCGTCATCGTCGCCGTCCTCGCACCGGCGAACTCACCGTTCCGCGGTGAGGACGGCGGCATCGTCGACTCGGTGATACTCGCGAACATCGCCGTGATCATCGGGTTCGCGTTTATGCTCATCGGCGTCGTCCACGGCCGCATCACCGGCACCATCCCGAACCTGCGGGCGGTCCCGGACGCCATGGCCGGCGGCATGGGAACCCTGGCACCGGTGCTCGTCCTCTTCTTCGCGATCTCCCAGTTCCTCGCCTACTTCAAGTGGACGGGCATCGGTTCGGTCCTCGCCGTCGGTGGCGCCGATGTGCTGCGCGGATCGGGGATGCCTCCGCTGGTCATCCTGCTCGCGATCATCGTCCTCGTCTCGGGCCTCAACCTCATCGTCACCTCGGGGTCGGCGATGTGGTCGATCCTCGCTCCTGTGCTCGTGCCCATGCTCATGTACATCGACATCCCGCCGGAGACCACGCAGCTCGTCTTCCGCATCGCCGATTCGTGCACGAACGCGGTCACCCCGATGAGCGGGTACTTCGTGCTCGCTCTGGGCATGATGCAGCGGTATCGGAAGGATGCGGGCATCGGCACGTTCATGTCCTTCACGATCCCCCTGGCCTTGGTGATGCTCGCCGTGTGGATCGCCCTCTTCATCGTCTGGTACCTTCTCGGCCTGCCGATCGGACCGGGAGTCGGCATCCGCTGACAACCCGGGCACCTGCGCACGACTCAGTAGAGGCTGCGGCCCCTCCGGTCCGTATCGCGCAGGTGCCCGCTGCGTTTGGCCGCCGCCACGAGGTGGGCGGACTCGAGAGCACGCACGCCGGTGGTCCATTCCGGGGAGGAGATGAGGGCATGGATCTCGTCGACGCTGCGGCCGACGACGTGGGCGAGCAGCGTGTCGTCGCTGCCGAGCGCCACGAGGTACCTCACCGCACTGCCCCGCAGCAGGCTGTCGATGGCCTGGGCGGAGCTGCCCGGCACGCAGTCGAGGCGCACGATCGCCTCCTGGGAGAAGCCGAGGGCGTCCGGTTCGACGACGACGCGCAGCCGGGAGTAGTGGTTGTCCTCGAGCCATGCCAGGCGCCTGCGCACCGTGTTCTCTGATAGGCGGGTGCGCGCGGCGAGCTCGGCCGTCGGCGTTCTGCCGTCGGCCACGAGCAGGCGCAGCAGCTCTCGGTCCTGCGCTGAGATGTCGGGGTCGACGCTGACGACGGGGAACCCGGTGCGCCCGGCCGTGTGGCCGAGTCTCGCCTGCTCATCGGGGGTGAGGATGTCGGGAATCCATTCGCGCACGGAGCGCAGAACCCGACTGGCCCGGTGGACTTGCAGGTCCGCGAGGCCCGGGGTGGCGGGCAGCTCGTCGAGGAGGAGCCTCTCGAGGCTTTCGTCGTCGACGCGCAGCTCCGCGAGCACCGGCCACTGACCGGTCAGGGCGTAGGCGAAGACGCAGTCGGGTCGACCGGCGAGGGACCGCAGGACCGTGCGCGTGGTGTTGATGACCGGACGTCCGAAGGCGAGCGCGGTCCGGGTGGGCCCGTTGACGCCGACGACCCTGATGGTTCCGGCTGCGATGAGATCCGTGCCGCGTCGCGTGACCGAGCGAGCGGGTTCGCCGATGGCGTCGGCGATCATCGCCCAGGTGGCGCGGGGGCGGACCTGCAGGGCGGAGATGATCCGCCTGTCCAAGGTCGGGAGTCTGCCGCCCCCGGAGCCGTCGTCCCGTTCGCCCAGTCGTTGTGCCATGACGCGATTCTACGGTTGTGATCGATGACTGACCGCGCCGAGGTGGCATATAGGCGCCCGCGCAAGTAACACTACCTAGGCCATTGCTGTTGTAGCGGTCACACTGATCGGAGCGATCGCCCCGAACCCGAACCGGTGCGATCACCGCAGCCAGCCACACCATGACAGCCTCCCCTACAGGAGCGCGGAGGAACCGAAGGAGCTGCCCCCATGACAGAAACTCCTGGGATCACAGGTCATTGGGACATCGACCCCTCACATTCTCGACTGGGATTCTCCACACGCCACGCCATGGTCTCGCGTGTGCGCGGAGCGTTCAACGATGTGTCCGGTTCCGCCGACATCGCCGAGGACCTCGCCGACTCGAATGCCGAGGTCATCATTCAGACCGCGAGCGTCGACACCCGCAGCGAGGGCCGCGACGAGCACCTGCGCTCGGCAGACTTCTTCGACGCCGACGCCTACCCGGAGATCCGCTTCGCCTCCTCCGCCATCGACGAGGTCGACGAGGGCTCCTACATCGTCACCGGTGGTCTGACGATCCGTGACATGACGAAGACCGTCTCCGTCCTGCTCGAGCTCATCGGTGTGGACACCGACCCGTTCGGCAACCTGCGCGCCGGCCTCGAGGGCTCGCGTCGCATCGACCGCAAGGACTGGGGGGTGACCTGGAATACGAAGCTCGATTCCGGCGGCGTGCTCGTCAGCGACAAGATCACGCTCGAGTTCGAGCTCTCCCTCATCAAGAATCTCGACGAGGCGGCCCCCGCCGATTCGTCCGAGACCACAGGTGAGAATGAGGCCTCCACCGAGGCACCGGAACCCGTCACCGACGCGGCCCCGGTTCGCGAGGCCGACACCGCAGTCCCGCAGGCTGCCGCGCCTGTGACCGATGCTCCGGAATCAGCCCCTGCTCCGGAAACCGCTCCGCCAGCGCCCGAGGCGCCCAAATCTCCGGAGTCGGTGACCCCGACGCCGGTAGCAGACGAGACTGCCCCTCCCGCTCCGAAGTCGCCGGAGAACGCGGCGTCGGTGCCCCCGAATGCAGAACCGGCCGCACGGAGTTCCCTCCCCCCGCCACCGGTCAAGCCGGCCGAAACTCACGCTGACAAGCCGGCCGAGAAGGCACCAGAGACCAAGCAGCCGGGCGACCAGTCGTCCGGAAGCACGTTCGGGAAGCTCTTCGGCCTCCGCCGAGCCCAGCGCACGTCCGCTGACTTCAGCGGCCCAGCACAGCAGTCCTCACCGCGGGTGAGATCGGTACATGATCCGATCTCACCCGCGGCTATTATTGGGACCATTACCGTGTGACCTGACAGAGGGAGTGGGACTGCCATGGCCAAGCTGACGAAGATGGTCTCTGCCATCGGTTCTCTCAAGGACCTCAACGCCGCCCGTGCCGAGTTCGATGACGCGTCGAAGACCATCCCCGCCGAGGCGGCTTTCCCGCCCGCAGATATCCGCCCAGCGGCGGACGATTCCCGCACTCTGATGCTTCGGGTGACGAATCCCGGAAACCTCGCCGAGGCGGCCCCACAGGTATCGAGCCAAGGTGACACGTTCGCGGTCATCCACGTTCCCGCCGGCAATGACTTCGCCGCAGCTCTTGTTCTCAATCCCTCCACTCAGATTGAGGCCGGTCAGACTTTCGCCACCATTGCCGACGAGGGCGGGTGGCCGGTTGTCGTCGCCATGGTCGAAGAGTTCCTCGGCATTCGCATCGATCACATCGCACAGCTGGAATCGGACGCGCTCGGGCGGGTCATCGACGAGCTCGATGGTCTGCAGGTCTACAGCCGCGTTGCGTTCAGCGCGGACGGTACCGACTTCGTCGAGGGGACGAACAACCTCGACGGAGCAACGTCGGCAATCTTCACTGCGTCTGACCCCGTCGATGATGCCGGCCAGACGCGAACCCGTAATCAGCGTGCGGTCGTGCGCGCCCTCGTTCAAGGATTGAAGTCAGGCGGGTTGGTCAAGGATCCGAACAAGGGCGCGGCCGTACTCGGACATTTCGCTTCCGGGATTCAGCACAACGCCGAACTGACCACAAGTGAACTCGTTAAGATCGCCAACAATCTCAGGACCCTGCAGACGGACGACATAGCGGTGGTAACCGTGCCCTCGAACTCGCGTCGGGAGGACGACGGCACAGTCATCATCGACTTCGACCCCGAGGCGGTGCCAGCGCTCAAGAACGCATTGACCAGCAACGAGCTCGCCGACTTCCTCCGCTACCTCGTCTCCCTGGGGTATTAGAAGATCGCACCGGTCTATCCGCGCACCGATCCCCCGGGTAGAGCTGCTGCACTGGTTGTCGCGTAACCCAAGTCGAGGGATCCGCGTCGTTCCCAGTAGTCAGTTGCGGAATCCAGGATCGTGATGAAGCAGCGAGAGGCTCTGGACCATGACTCGGTAGTTACCGTGCGCAGAGAGCGGACTCCCAAACTGACTCGATCGCCTGGCCGAAGCCCGTACACGGCCCAGTAGCTGGTGTCCGAGTCGAACCCGATCTTATGAGCGACAAGGGTCTCCCCATTTACCTGGACTTCGAAGCGCATATAGTCAGTGCCTCTGGAGTTGACGTAGTTGCTGCGCAGGCCGAAGGTGAGGACGCCGGAGTTCTCGTCCGACCATGTCACTACTCGTCTGGCGAATGCTCCGACTCCAAGCTCTTCCGCTGGAATCTTGATTTCACCCTGCGGGCAATCGACCGTGTGGTTGTCGGAGTCCATTGACAGTGGCCCCGCCGACAACGGGTGATCATGACTGTCGCCGGCTCGTCCGATCCAAGGTGGAACCGCGGCTGCTATCGACTTCGCCTCGGTGAGAGACTTCCGCAGGACAGTGTTCTGCTTGTAGAGGTTGTTCCGGTTGTTGATTCCAGGAAAATTCAGCTCGGGCCAGTTCCGGTCGATAAGTTCAGTGAACATGATTCCGGAACGTCGTTCGTCCTCAGGTCCGGCGAGCCCGAGTTCGACGATGGCTCGCATGTTCATCGGCGAGATCGAGTCGAAAGCCGGGTCGGTTTCGTTGTAGATCTCGGCCAGCCACCGCCCCATCCGGATCTCCCAATAGAACATATCTGAGGCCACGAAGTCGTGCAGCGCATTCGGGTAGCCAAAGTGTTTCAGTGTCTCATCGAGCTTCGCCTGGTAATCACGGATCTCCGCCTCGTTGAGGTCGGCGCTCTTCAGACGCGAGGACATCAGGCCCTTCACCAGGTCGATCGGATCCCTCTGCTTGGTCGATCCGTAGTACGAACGGATCGTCTCTTGAGTGTTGCCCCTGAAGTGCAGCCCCGTGCTGTTTCCGAAATTCTCGACATAGCGAGCAACGAGCCAACGACCGTGTTCGACAAGAGAGTTCTTATCAGCAATTGCTTTGTCTTCTTCGGTGAACCTTGTGCCTTCACCGTGCACGATCGGCACGTGGTTGACGTGCGCAAGCGCAAGCACTTGCTGGGAGAGGTCTCGATCCATCTGCATGGCCTGCGCCCAATTGCCGGTCCCATTGTTGGTGAAATAGGTGAATGCATCGACCTTCTCTCTGTGCGCACGCAGTGCGGCGACAACCACCCTGGAGTCGAGACCTCCGGACAAGGACACAAAGAACCGGTCAGTGCTCTGGGCGAAGGCACTCATCTGCCCCAGCCACAGACGGTTGATCTCCGTTGCGCGTTCCTCAAAGCTCATTCCGTTGAAGCGATTCCGTTCCCGAGGGAAGTAGCGAAAAGTGCGCTTTGATTCGAGCTCGAGCACATGGTTCGGGAGCAGGGCTCTAATCGTCGGATACGGTGTTTCATCCCAGGCGAACGATAGAGGCAGCGACGCCCATGACCGAGCTGCTTTCAGATCGTCAGAACCGCGAGGCACGGCACGGACCAATGAGGCGAGCAGATGTGCGTGCGTAGAGAAAGCTTGGCGGTTCTCGTCGTAGTAAATAGTCCGAGTGCCGTGTGCATCGTGAAAAACACGGTAGAGGCCATCGACCTCGACGATGATTGCGTAGCGCCCGCCAAGGTAGTCCAGAGCGTCGAGGAAGTGCTCCTGGCTTGTAGTCAGTTCAGCATGCAGAGTCTCGGCGATAACCTCCAAGTCAGCAGTCGCCCCGGCCTGATCGGAGTCAGGAGGGACAAATGCTGCTGTCCCAACCACCAACACCGAAGCTGATTCTGACCGGGCGATGGCCGGCGTGCGCTCACTGTCGAACCAAATGGAAAGTTCGCCAAAGCTCAGATGTTCGAAACGCTCCGGAGGGCCCTCCCACTCAGAAGTCTCCAGCGACTGGTGGTAAGCGAGAAAACCTCGCGGATATATGGACAAAAGTGAAGTCATACAAACATTTTAATAACAACCACAACTAAACACTCACAACGCAACAGACAATCAAGCCGTTATACTAAAATTCATGTTTCATTCACCTTGTGTTGGCTGATCCAGACAACCACTCCCGACGCAGCTGCCGAAACCCCGCAGACGCGAGTTGCTTCTAATACACGACCGTGATTTCAGATAGCCGAGCGGAACATACACGCAAGCCATAAGGCGCGCCACTAAACCAAGAAGCGAACAACACGTGCCCGTCACCCGAGCGTCGTCGAACACTTATGAAGCAACACATTCAATCCTTCACAGTCGAACCGTCTGTCGAGGCACGAAATACTCACACATATCAATTCGTCCTCCAGGGAGTATTTTGATGCCATAAAAATAAGTGGAAAAGTCTAGTCGAGACAATACCATAAAACTGATCGTGACAAACATCCCAAACCTGCCGAGAACACTGAAAAACCGCGGACAAAACTAATCCATCAGATCAATTCTCAATTTAGTGAATCATTTGCCCACCGGGGTCATAGCCGACAGTAAATATTGGCAAAGCTCCATTTGCACACCGACACTCGCGGTTCTAAGGTAAGCTGTTCTTGAGCCGAGGTCAGTTGATCAGCAACCTCAACTCGACCCCGTCGCAGAACGCATAACCAAGGGACTCCAATGAAACTGCTCATGCGCGCTGCGAAGCATCCGCTAGTACCCGTCGGGCCAGCAGAGACACTTCGCAATGACACCATAGGTCACAACAGTGGCAATCTACTTTTTGCGGCAGCAACTCATGCCCTCCTAGGCACTCGCTCAACGCAAACTGACACACGAGCAAGCTTCAAAGGCAAGGACCTGGCAGCTAGAGTTAACGACGAGTACGACGGAGTCGTAATACCCTTAGCCAACTGCTTCAGACCTGCATTTAAGAATGAATTAGATAATTTAACCCAGTTCATAAGTGAACTAAAAATACCGTTCGCGATGCTCAGCGGTGGAGCTCAGGTTGAGTTCGGCGATAGCGACTTTTCCTCTCTCGCTTCAATTTCTGATTCCGTGAAATCATTCTGCAAGACGGTACTAGACCATTCGACTCATGTTACAGTTCGAGGCGAAGCCACAAAACGGTATCTCAATAGCCTGGGAATCAGCCAAGTCAAGGTCATTGGCTGCCCATCGCTTACACGAATGGGTCCAGATTTCAGAATTGATACCGCCCCCAATAATTTCGGAAAACACATCGCCTACAACGTAGAAACTTCCAAAGAAATTATGGGCGAACTAATTGAGAGGCTCTCCGAGTCAGGATCGGAGCTCAATTATTTTCCACAAGACATCAAAACGCTGGAAACAATGTTCTGGTCCCGCGACACCTATTCGGAATCAAAAAAGAGCCTCCAACCGATATTCCTGAAGCATCCGCATTTCACGAATCGACAAGTCGAATTCTACCTCGACGCGGCACCATGGATAGCGCGAATGCGGAGCTTCGACATGGCCATTGGTCCGAGAATCCACGGTGCAGTGTCTGCAATTTCTGCAGGAACCCCAGCACTATTGATCGCACACGACCTAAGGACCCAGGAACTCGCCGAGTACCACAGGATTCCATTCATTAGACCGGCGGATCTAGCAACAATCCAAAGCCCAGAAGACATCTGGGAGCGCTTAGACTATTCAGACTTCAATGCTCATCGCCAACAACAAGTTCAGACAGTCGTTCGCCATCTGGAAGACAATGGATTTACGACTACGCTTTCCGAAGGGATGGATACTGACCGCGCAGCATACTTTGAAACAGTTTCTAGTGTCAGCTACGACCCACCGGTCGAAGCTCCAGCTATGGACCTAAATGACGCACGGTTTGCAGAACTGAGACGCAAAGCAATCTCTCTGACAGCCCAGGTACGGGATCTTGATAGACGGATTCAGTCTATTTCCAAATAGTCCAAAGCCAAATAGAGAGTTGCAGACCCGTGACAGATCCAGCCGAAGACCATCAAGTAGTAAATGAGCCCGCAACCTCGGCTCTCTTGGAGATCCTTACACAACAAACCGAGGTCCTCAAAACTCAAGAGCGCTTACTTCGACGGCACGAGAAGAATCAGAAAGAACTGCTAGACATGGTGGCGCGCCTCCAGAAAGATCTGCGCAAGATGTCTGAGTTGCCCGAGGACCGGGCAGATATTCTTGACTACTTCGCAAGCGCGGCTTTAGCTCCAACGCTCGACGCGGTTTGGAACTTCCTAAGCAGTTCACAGCTGAGCTTGGAATCAACGCTCGAGCGCCTTGCCAACTCCAACGACTCCTTCACCAGGCTCGGAGACGGAGAGTTCAAGCTGATGTTGAGCCCCTGGCGCAATCTGGCCTTTCAAACTAACAGCTTTGAACTCATCGAAGCACTTGAACGAACAGCAGCATCCAAAGATCCCAACTTGTTGGTTGGTCTGCCTCAGTTCATGAGAAACACCAACTATTTAAAACTATGGCCTAAGATATGGGGACGCCTCCGTACACTGGTTCATGACGAACAGACTTATGGCAACAGTCATGTATCTCGGCCACTAGCCTTCAAATTCTTAGGCGAAACAGCGGTTGAGCTATGGCGACAAGTCTGGCGCAATAGATCTATCAGCGTGATTACAGGTAAGGGATCGAGGTTCGATATAGTACCGGCTCTGTTCGACTCCGCCTCTACTATCGAGCGAATAGATTCAACGGCCACTAATGCATTTTCCGATATTGAAAGAATAATCGAGATCGCCAGCACGAAAGACTCGGATATATTCCTTATTTCACTGGGGCCGGCTGGCACCGTCCTTTCCCGCCTGCTTTCACAAAATGGCCGCAGAGCCCTTGATATTGGGCACCTCAGCGGCGCGTATCTCAATATTTTCGAAGGGTTCACGGTCCCGGAGAAAACTCCACTGAGTCGCTAGTCAAACACCGATTACGCCTACGCGGTTCTCGTGGACGCTCCGCCTACTGTCCACTGATAGAAACCTCTGCGCCGGCCAGTTCGCAGAATGCTGGTCTAAGAAACCAGTCCGCGGCCGAGTGAATCGCACGCTTATGACTTCCACCACACATTCAATATTGCACCTTACTAGACTCGGTCGACGCGCCCTTGAATGAAGATAAAGCCGGATCAGAATCGTCCTGCCGATGCTACGATGACTAGTGGAATGTCCCACGTGTACTAGTACTGGAGCCATCACACCAATGACCGCCAAGTCCAACATTGCTAGAGTTCTTCGGAGGCTTGGCCTCGATGCTGTAGTTGACTCCAAACGAGTCCGTGAAGCCGTTGGTGCGCCAATTTACACACGACATAAGACTGCTGAACAACCCTATTCCGCAGCCGATGCCTTCGCCGGCCCTCAGCTGACAGTTGTTGTTCCGGCCTATAATGTTTCTAATTATCTTCAAGAGTGCTTGGAATCCATTCTCGGGCAGTCATATCCGAATCTTGACGTCGTCGTAGTTAACGACGGATCAACCGATGGAACTGCAGCGATTGCCGACGAATATGCTCGAAAGCACAAACGTGTTCGTGTCATCCACAAACAGAATGAAGGGTTAGGTGCAGCGCGCAATACCGGCCTGCGGCACTCTACAAATGAGTTCATTACATTTGTAGACTCCGATGACACAATCCCTCCCGGAACCTATGAGCGCGCCATGAGTTCGCTACGGCATACGGGTTCCGATGTGTGCATTAGTTCTGTTGCTAGGTTTGACAGCAAGAACAGATGGCTCCCGTTCTGGGTCCATTTAGCCCATGATCAACAACGGCTCGGAATTGCGGGAAAAGACTTTCCAGCGATCATGTGGGATGTATTCGCTTGGAATAAAGTGTACCGTCGAAGTGCTTGGGATCGCCTAGTCGGATCCTTTCCCGAAGGTACCCTATATGAGGATCAAGAATGCACGGCTAAGCTGTTCGTCGGAGGAGCCAAGCTAGACATTCTCAAGGAAGTTGGTTATAGCTGGCGACTGCGTGAAGATAACTCCTCGATTACACAGCAAAAGACCAATATTGCAGATCTTAAGCAACGTCTTGCTGTAGCGTTCGAAGTTAGAAATATTATCGGAAGTTCGAATGAAGAGTACTTAAGCTACTGGTACGCGAAGACTCTCGGGGAGGATCTCTATTACTACATCCGCGAAGTTCCCCGCGCCGATCCTGAGTTCTTTGATTTACTTTCGGACGGTGCACTAACCCTATGGAACGAAGCTCCAGCGTCTACATTTGACTCGATCGATCCGATTCGGCGCCTACTTGCTTATTATGTTGGGCATCGTAGCCGTACTGACCTCCACCAACTTCTCGTACGGCTTGAACAGACCAAAAACGCATACCGTGGTCGAGTTGAGGGGAAAGAGCTAAAGTTTTCGGTCGAGGATGCTGATGCTCGAGAGTTCGAAGTACCCGAGGATTTGCAAAGCGTGACCGCAAGTACGCTCAAGCCCCGGGTTGAACTTACGTCGTATTCGACAGATTCTAATGGTAATGTCAACTTTGCCGGATACGGGTATCTCCCGAACTTTGATGTTGAGTATGGTTACTCAGCTGATCTTTTCGATCCTGGTTCACAGGCAATCGTATCCACACTGGAGGTAAAACGCACAAAGGGGCCGGTACCCACCCGCCTCTCGAATGATTACAATAACTTCCACGATCGCCGATTTGAACTAACAATACCCAAATACGTAATCGATGAGATCGCAGATCACTCGGAGTCCCCACAAAGTTTGGATTTGCAGCTGAGACTGCACCTCCATCTTTCCGAGTTCACGTGGACGGAATCTGCAGTACGAAGAGAGCCGTTCTCATCAGCCGGGTACCCGGTCGCATCGAACATGACGGACCGCGGAGCGCGTCTCGCAATACAGGGAGACCCTCGCGAGACGACCAGAGTTATTGTCCTTAAACCCAAGGTTATTGCCAGCAAGATCCAGGTCACACAGGAATCACTGCATGTTCAGATTGGCCTGCAAAGCACTGTTGGCTTCCAGCCACATCATGTATCGAATGCTGATAGTGATCTCGTCCTGGCCGTGTCGGCAGGCTCGACGGAGATAGCTCGAAGCGCAGCAACACGCGTTGGTGACTTCTTAGATTTCAACGTGATGCTACCTCGTACTCCGATCTCGAAATCGAAGAACATTGAACAGTTCCAGTTGCACGTCGCTTCAAATTCCGGCATGAGGTGGGCTCTTGCCATTGACCGCAATCAAGCTTCGCGACGGAGAGATAAAGGCTTCTCTATCAGCCTAACCGGGTTCGGCTACGCTGTACTCAACAGAGCACATCAAGCCGCAACTGTGGATGAGGTCGACCTTGCAACAGACGGCCATTCGGTTCGTTTCGTCGGTACATTTACCATAGAACCCAGTGTTGCAAGGGCCGTAACTCCCACATTCGCCCTGGTCGGTGCTAAGACCGTCGTATACCCTTCGACGACTACTGCCGACCAGCTGTCCGGCACTTTCGATGTTGAGTTCTCTCTGATCGACTCCAACGGAGAGGCTTCGCTAGTTGGAGACCGCTACGTGCTCCAATTGCTTCTGGCGACGGGGAAGCCTCACCCACCTTCGGCATGGGTCAGCGCATCGTATGGTGTGGAGGATTCGTCGCCCCGCCAAATATTGACACCAACTAGTCTGGTTACAGTCAACACCATCGGCACTAGTCGGTCAGTCAGGATTGACGTCGACCAACCTCTTAGTCCGAACACTGAAGCTGGCGCATGGAACCAAGCTCAGAATTCGCAAGTTTTCGTCGCGCCAGCTCGACTGTTGAACCCTTCGTCAGTCCTTTTTGAGAGTTTTTCAGGAAACGCGATTGCTGACTCCCCTCTAGCCCTCGACACAGAAATAAGCGAAGAATACCCTGAAGTCACGCGATTTTGGACTGTAAGGAACCCACTAACTAAAGTTCCCCAAGGTGCGATCCCAGTGACTTTTGGAAGCAGGGAATGGTTTGAGGCCGCAAGCACTGCTAACGTCCTGATCAATAACAATAATTTCCCGTATTTCTTCCGTAAACTGCCTGAGCAATTTTACATTCAAACTTGGCATGGCACACCGCTCAAAAAGATCGGTAGGCACGTACCCGCAAAGAGTCTGTCCCTAAACTACCGGCAGCTGATGAACCGCGAGGCCGAATCCTACTGGAACTTGTTGCTAGCGCAGTCCGAATGGGCAGGAGATACTCTCAAGGACGCATTCGGGTATAACGGAGCTGTTCTCGCTACAGGCTACCCTCGGAATGATGTCTTGGCACAGAGCGGTGTAGTGGAGACTTTAAGAGACGAGACTAGACGACGTCTAGGAATCCATCCGAGTCAACGAGTAGTTTTGTATGCGCCAACCTGGCGAGACAACCTCAAGGAATCTTCCGGTCACTATAGTTCTGTTGACTTTCTCAATGTGAACTCCGCCGCGAAGGAACTTGGTCAATCAACTTCTATCCTTTATCGCGGACACTCGAACGCACTGAATGCTGCTCCGAAGCTATTCGCAGACTCTGTCATCGATGTGAGCCGTCATCCAGATATCAATGAACTTATTGCCGCTTCGGATGTTCTTATTACCGACTATTCGTCAATTATGTTCGACTACGTCGTCACGGGTAAGCCAATAATATTCCTTTGCCCGGATCTTGATAGTTATCGTGATTCCGTACGCGGATTCTACTTCGACTTTGAAATATCATCACCCGGGCCAATAGTCCATTCGGCTTCAGAAGCCATCGAAATCCTTAAGTCCGAGAACCTGTTTTCCGTGGAATCGACGGAACGCTATAACAGTTTTGTGAAGAAATTCGCGAGCCTAGATGATGGCGGGGCCGCGCACCGGGTCATTCAAGAGGTCAGTAACCTTTTTAGCTAATTTCTCAACTTATATCTCTTCTTAAAATGCGACATGACTGACCAGATATCAGATTTCACATAGACGCTTTGTCAGGCTCTATAGTTTTCAGAACATACCACGGCCAGCTCACGAGGAGGTCGCGAGATTTAGGATGCATTGAATCAGTTCATTCAGTTCTTGATCGAAATTGGCACTTGCCAAGTTGCGCGAATCCGTCGAATGTATCGCCGACTGCACAAGATCTACTAACCCGGAGTAGCTATCTGTCAAGAGTGCGTCCATAGACCATCCATCGTAAAGTCCACGCTCATTAACATATGCGTCGTGATCAGGGATGAAATGCACGACAGATCTGCCTGTGAGCGAGAAGTCGTAAGCAATTGAAGAATAGTCAGTGATGAGCACATCTGAAATTGCAATTAATTCTTCAACATGTGGTTCTTGTGACACATCCAATACCCCCTGAGCATTGGATAGCGGGTGCGCTGTACTCACATGGTGTGACCTTACCAATACCTTCGCACCAATTTTGTTCGCAAATTCGTTGAGGTCGAAGTGTTCATTCCACTTCAACGTCTCGCCGAAACGGTGTCTTTCCCTCCAAGTCGGCGCGTAGAGCACGATTTTCTCGTCGGATTTGATTCCTAGCCGCGTACGTATGTCAGCAGTGCATTGCGCAAACGCCTGTATTCGTTTGTTGCGCGGTGCTTCTACAACACACACTTTTCCCGCGTATCCGAGTCCTGAGCGTAGGTTGTCGACAGCGAACTCAGATTGAACGAGCAGTAGATCCCACTGCGCAGCTTGTTTACACATGAGCCGCCGGTACGTCAGCGGGGTTTGACGCCGGGGCATATCCCAAAGCAGTTTCTTTATCGGGGTTCCGTGCCAGGTCTGCAAATAGAACTGTTTGTCTGATTTCTGAACATAAAATGGGAAATTGTTATTATTAATCCACACACGGCTGGTGGCAAGAGCTCTGTGCCATTGCGCGGTGCCTTCAACGATTGGGATTCCACCATCGGGCACGTCTACTCGCCGATCTCGCACAGACCAGTAAAGTGGCACATTCTGACAGATACTCCGAATTTCGTCGAAAAGTGCGCGTGGATTGTCATTGGCACTCTTGCCGTTATAAGACTCGAACACGATCCCACCGGTCAAAGGCCCCCAGTCCTTTTCGCGGAGTTGGAAACGTGCGTACTTAGACCGCTCAGATGATGCCCACGGTGGAGAAGCCAATACGGAAACAGCGCCCGAGTCGCGTCCTTCGATCCGGAGCGTGTTCCACTCGGTGAAACAGTCCACAGGCCGGATCGCTAGTTTGCCGGCAACCCTAGCCCAACTGTCGGTTCGATTCGGGGTTTCGCCGTACTTCAGGTGATAGCCGCCTGCAAGTGCTGCGACTTTACCTCCTTCGGCCCCTGCAGTCGTCAGGTCGTACACAGCGGTAAAGCTGCCATCGGCATGCAGCGCAGACTCATCCGGCTCAATCGTCTGCTCAGATGATTTGAGTACGATCTTGAGCTTCTCAGGCGGGTCGATCCGGCCGATGATCAGTAGTCGATCCCGGTCGTTTGTCGCACCCGTAACAGTCACTCGCCGGGACCGCTGCCCCAGTCTCACCTTGCCAGCAGAATTCACAGCAAGGCGCACACTTGAGGTGCCGGGCAGGAGATAGTCGACGGAGGCGTGGTAGACCTCGACGTCATTGCCTTCGTTAGTCTTGGCCAACAGCTTCCATTGCCGTTCCCCATGGGTTCGGAATCGCTCGGGAAGTTCGGGCAGTGTGGTCGAAAAGATGGAAGGGCCGTCTGCTTCCAGCTCAACCTTGATTCCGGCAGCGTGCAGCGACAAACCATGTACATTCGCAGAACGGTCGAGAGTCACCGTCACATCCCGCCCGCGGAAGTCGACATTCTTCACGACGACTGGGTCAGTCGGCATGGCTACGGGACGAATCGACAGTTCGCTTCTGTCGTCAGCGACAACTGTCAGACGTCCCTTATCGCGAATCGGGCTGGGGGCAATCATTCCCGCAACCGCTGTCGACACAGCGGGCGTGCGTAGATGCATCTCTCCCATTTCAAAGGAGCCGATCAGGTCGATACCTCTTGGCGATATGTCTCCAAGATCGGAAACATCAATGCCGACCGTGAATCCCCCGGCTTCGTACGTCCGCCAAGGATCACCGACGTCCAAGTCCACTCGATTGTCATTTCGAGTCTCTACAGCACAGTCCAGAACAGTCGCCCCATCCATGATGCCCTGCATACGGAATGTGGTCCGTTCCGGATCGACCCCGGGAATGTAGGCGCACCCCTGGAGCTCGATCTGCTGCTCACCGATCCAACGCGCATTTCGCACGATGACGACGGGCTTGAAGTCGACAGGTTGTGCTTTCAGCAAACGCTGCGGCACGTCGGTCTTCAGCCGAGACAGATACGTCGGCGCGACCACCCAAGTATCGTCGACCAGTTCGAGCGGCACTGCTCGAGTCTCTTCCATCCTCGTTCCGAGGACTTCTTCAATATCGTCCAAGTCTCCGGACGCCACAACCCACATGTAGAGACGCTCCTGCGCCGGCATAAGCTTCCAAGCGCCTTTCGGCATCGTCTTTCGAAGGGATTTGGCTGCTTCGCAGAGAGTCTTGCGGAACCGTTTGTTTGCCGTGTCAAGGTACTCGGCGTGCATAGCAAGGTCTGTGCCCATCCAGATCGCATATGCTTGCTCGATAACGTGACCGGATGAATGGTGAAGGGTCGCTCTGAGCGCCTCAATGACTTCGAGCTTCGACTGCAGGTCACTCAGCTCGGCCTTGCGTTTGGAACGAGTGTCTCGACCATCGGCCAATCTCCACGCATACACGTCGTTCGTGAGCACGTCGATCGCCGCAGCACCGACCAGTGCTCTATAGACGGGTTCTTGGTCTTCGTAGTTGGAGAACCCCCACATCTCGCCTACATGACGGTTCCAGAAATCGTGCCGATACACCTTGTTCCACAGGACAGGTTCCTCCAGCAGCTCCGGCATATCGTCCAACCGCACTGCCAACCGCTGGCGAGCATGTACTCGCGCGGTCAGCTTCGGCCTGGACCGGCCGGCTGAGCCTATACGAACATACGCCCCAGTGGCAATGTCAGAACCGGTCCGTTCAAGCGAGTCAACGAGCGTCGCATACGCGCCCGGCAGCACCTCATCGTCTGCGTCGGCAAAGGTGATGTACTTGCCCCGGGCAACGCCGACTCCTCGATTGCGTGCACGCGCCGGGCCTTCGTTCGTTCCGGTGAGGACCGTTACCGGCTTATCACCGTGAGAATGCTTGTTGGCTTTTTCAACCGTGTCATCGGTCGAACCGTCGTCGACGACGATGACTTCTAATGACACACCGCTCTGGTTGAGGATGCTCTTCAAGCATCGGTCAATGAAACCACTCGCATTGAATGCAGGCACGATCACGCTCAGGGTCGGAGCGTCCGTGCCTTCCTGATGGGGAGATCCAGCGGTCGATGTTCTGGTCGAGGTAAGTTCCGATTCCCGCTTTCGCCGGAATTCTCTGAATCCTTCGACTCCGCCATGCCGCAGATGCCACAGTGCTTTACGCCACTGCTGTCCGCTCACATGGCCTCACCACCGTTCTTCTTCACCTGCTGACGGATGCTTTCGACGATCGACTCATAGTCAGCGTGTCGGAAGTGGAATGGCTGCGGGCCCCACTTGTGATCTCTGTCGATCCGAAGCTCGCGGCTCTCTCTCACCACTGACGACGCCGTCAGCGATCGTGCTTCTCTACGATATCGGATGTAGTCCGAGTTAGCCGCCAGCGCCCGATCGGCATATTCTTCGGCCTCGGTCGGTTTGATATTTCGCAAACTCTGCCACGCCTCGCCCAATCCACGACCTCGTGACAGTTCTCTGCCCGCCTCGCGAGATCCTCGCTGAAGCCGACGCCATTGCCGCCCAGCTTTCGCAAAACCGTCGTTCTGTGGATGCTGTGCTCCGTCGAGGGCCCCCGCCCATTCGATGTCGAGGAAGATGGTGCGTTCCCACAGGTCGGCAGCTTTGAGACCTTCAATGAGCGAGACTAAGCCTGACTTCCACTGGCCGAAGTGTTCGTCAGTGCCGAACTCGACGAGCTGCGCGCCGCTGCGGCGCGCTGTGCGCGCAGCTCCACAGGACTCGATTTCAAGTGAGTTCGCCATGGTCGTGCCATCGGGAAAACGCCAGAATCCCCGTCGTTCATCGACCAAGTCGAGAAGTACGACGTCGAGATCCTCAGAGTTCTTGGCAATCCGTTCGAGGCCGGTGCCTTTGAGGTCGCTGGTGACCATGCGCTTCTGGAACGCCGAGCTCAGGTCGCTGAGATCGATTCCAGCAGTTCCATGTGGAGATTCCAGGCTCGTCACCGAGTGCCTGGCCACGTAAGCGACGACCTCTGCTTCGGGCATGAATTCTGCTGTATCACGGCTCACGCAGGAGCCGAAGATTGCGATCTTCATCGGTTCGAATCCTGGTGAACGGCTGGAGCTTCGTCTTCCTGTCGCAAGCGCTGCCGCTCCTCGTAGCGTTCATCGGCGATCTGGCGTGCGCGAGAAGCAAGCCTGCGGCCGGTGAAGTCGTCCGCGGCGGCAACTGATGACGCACGGTCGCTCGGGTTCGCTGCTCGCAGAACGACCCGCTTCTTACTGGGATTCAGTCGCAGCGGCGGGGCATCGGTGATTCGTGGTGCGCTCACCGCTTGTGAGGCCGGCTTGGGCAGAGCAGGGAACTTGGCCTTCGGCATCTCAGCGTCGAAGGACTTCGGCCAGACCTGTTCTTCGGCAGCAGCCAGCATCGGAGTCGGAGTCTCTTCGACTTCATCGACCGTTTCCTGTCGCTTCACATGGCGTGCCGGAGCGGCCTTCTTCTTGGACGGACGCGCCGCATGGCGCGGGATGGGGTTCTTGATGAGTTCGGGTTCGAGGATGTTGATCTCCTCTTTGACCGCATTGCCCACGACATCTGCGAGGAGCTTATCGGCAATATCCTCCTTGCCCTTTGCCACATTCCACGCCCACCACCGGTATTTCTCGGCAACAGCCTCGGCGGGGCCGTTCATGAGGATCTCGCCTCGGTGCATCCACACTGCACGGGTGCACAACTCCTGAATCACCTTGGCAGCGTGGTTGACCAGCAGAACCGTTCCGGCTTCAGCGAGAAGTTCATCCATTGCACGTTCGCTGCGCTCAGCGAAGGTCGCGTCACCTGTCGACAGGGCTTCGTCGATGAGCAGAATCTTCGGACGGGCAGCCAAGGCGATGGCAAATCGGAGTCTGGCGCCCATGCCCGAGGAATAAGTTCCCATCGGCCGGTGGATCGCCGAACCCAATGCCGACAGCTCAACGACATAGTCGAACGCTTCGGACGCTTCTTCGGGAGACAACCCCATCGCCAAACATCCGAGGCGCACGTTCTCACTGCCGGACAGCGCTGGTTGCAGAGCGGCACTGACACCGAGCAGAAGCGGCTGATAACGAACGAGAATGCGACCACGATCGGGTTGTTCGACGCCGGCGACGTTGCGAAGGAACGTCGACTTGCCGGAGCCGTTGGCTCCGACGATTCCCACCATCTCTCCTTCGCGGGCGACGAAGTTGACTCCACGCAGCGCACGCACGGTGGTCTGGCCCTGCCGCCCGGCGATTTTGTTCGTCAGGCGTCGAAACCCCGTCGCCTGACTGCCCGGATCATTGGTATTGACCGTATAGCGGACCTGAACATTCTCCGCGATGATAGTGGGGTCCTGAACCTCAGAGTCGGCCATAGTTCTCCTCCCCTCTCCAGAAGAACAGGAATCCGACGATGAGAAGGCCGAAGGCCCAGACCGTGCCGACGATCCACATTTTCGGATCCGAATCGACTCCGTAGAGCAGTGAGTTGCGCACCAACGTCAGATAGGCATGCATCGGGTTGTACTGCATCGCTTCCAAGAGCGCCGGGTGATTTCCCAGACGGTCTTCGATGGAGAAGAACACTCCCGATCCGTAGAGCCAGAATCGGCTGACAATCGACATGAAGTTCGTCAGGTCCGGAATCTTGTGACCAAGACGCGCAAGGAAGCAGGCGAGACCGACGTTGAAGATCGTCTGCAGAATGATGACCGGGATGACGAGGATGACTCGCCAGGTGATGACTTCAAGCGGAGGCACGACTGCCAGCACGATGACCATGACGAGCAGAGTCGGCATGAAGTCAAGGAAATTGCGGACCACGGTGGAGATCGGAAGCGCGGCGCGTGGGAATTGGAATCCCTTGATCATCGACGCACCGGAGCGGATCGCTCCGGTTCCTCCGGTCATGCACTTTCCTGTGTAACCGAAGAAGAACACTCCGACGACAAGGAAGCCGAGGAAGTTCGGAACGCCTCGAGAGGTCTGCAGGATGAATCCGAAGATGAACCAGAATGCGAGCACCGAAAGCAGCGGATTGAGGAACAGCCAGCCGTATCCGAGTATGTTCTTCCTCGTCGAGCTCGACATTTTCGCTCGGGACTCGGCGATGATGAAGTGCCGACGGTTCCACAGCGCGGCGAGGTAGCTGCTCAGACTCGTCCGTCGACCGACGGGCACGAGGCCTTCGCTCGAAACGGACGGAATCGAACTCAGCCCGAGGGGGTTCTTCGTCTCACTCATCGCGCATCACTCCCCACGAGTTGAGAATAGACCTGCCCATATCGTCGTCCGATTTCCTTCCACCTACGAGTCGCAAGAACATGTGCTCGTCCATTGTCTCCGAATCTGCCCCTCGCCGTGTCATCGGAGGCGAGCTCGGACAACAGCTCCGCGAGTTTCCGCGGGTTCTCCGGCGGTGTCCACAAACCTGCACTGTCCGGTACCAATTCGCGCAGTGCCGGCAGGTCAGAGATGACCACGGGCCGGGCAAGGCCCATCGCTTCGATCGGCTTGATCGGAGTGACCAAGCGACAGACCGGTTCGTCCTTACGCGGCACGACGATGGCATCAAGCGCGAGCTGGTATTCGATCGCCTGAGCTTGGGAGACCCGACCGGTGAAGACTGCATTCGCTCCCAGGACAGCGGCGCGTTCCCGCAGCTCCGGCAGTGCGACACCGTCGCCGGCGATGAGGAGACGCAGGTCCGTGCCCTGGCTCCGGGCCAGAATGACGGCGTCTACCAGGTCGTCGAGGCCCTCATAGCCGACGATGGACGCCGCCGTTCCGACCCAGATTCCGTCGCCGGGCAGGCCGAGGCTTGTTCTCACATCGGCCGGGGTGCGGGTGACATCGGTGTCGACGACGGCCTCGGAGACCGAATTCGGGATGAGTGTGATCGTGTCCGCCGGAACGCCCCCGGCGATCAGGTGCTCACGCATCGTCTCACCCAAGGTGATGACAGCATCGGCCGACGACGCTACTTCGGTTTCCTTGGCGCGCATGAGTGCGAAGCGCTGACTGTCCCTCCGTGCGGAGCGCTCTTCCGGACTGCTTCCTGCGGCCGCCCATGTCTCTTCCAAGACGCCGCGGACCTCGTAGACCCACGGCAGGTCCGCCGCTGCTGCGGCCGCACCGGCAGCCAGGCCGTTGACGTAGTGCGTCGTCGTGTGAAGGATCTGAGCTCCACGTCGATGCGCTTCAGCGGCAATGTGATTCGCCTGCTCACTCAGCCGTTCGGATGGCGTGGGACGCGGTCTCAGCGGCACGTCACGGATGTACTCGACGCCGTCGACGACCTCGACCGGCGCCTGGCTCAGCCGTCCGACGGTCACGGGATACGACGGGCGCGTGACCGCAGCCGCTTGATGGCCAGCCTCCCGCAGAGTAGTGAGGATGGCATGTGAGCGGTACGCATAGCCGGAGCGGGTATGCGGCAAGGAGTTCGTCAGCACATGCAGCGCCGTCGGATGCTGCCCTCGGTCATTGTCCGTCTTGCCTCGTGCCGGACGAGCCGTGATGTGGCTCGAGACCTCCGGCCACCAGTGAGGCTGCAGGCACTGCCGCTCATCGATCAGTCGTGTCCGGCGTGCGCCGTCAGGCAGAACTGCGATGGCCTCGTCGATGTGTCCCTTAGTCCACTCGATACGTGAACTCAGTGCACGTGCACCGGGAACAGCAGCGGCGATCGACTCGGCTTCATCGAGGAGTCCCAGATTGAGAGCGATCTCGCCGAGAAGACGTGACGGCGAAGCAGACCCCGCGACCAATGACTTCGCCGCCGTCTCTTCTCCGAGCAGCCACGCAGAGGCCGCCCGACTGGCGTCGCCCGGCAGACGACCGAGTGCCTGTCCGACGAAACGCGAAGCAGGGCCCGGCAGGCGACGTGCCAGCTGCATACCGAAGAACACACGGTCGTCGTTGATATGCCCGGCCGTGGTCAGGGCAACGTTCGTCAGCTGTCGGGCGAGAAAGCGCAGGTTCACGACACCACCTGCTCAAGGATTCGTTCGTAGGTGCGCCCCATTGCAGCTGCCGACGCATGTCGAATCACCCAGTCGCGCGGGTTCTGGCCTGCAGGCGGATTCATGCCGAATTCCTCACCGGCTTCGACTCGTGATCGCATCCGCGTCATTGCCGCGGCTGCCGAATCAGCGTCGCCGGGAACGGCAACTTCTCCTGCCGCGGTCTGCGTGATGATGTCAGCGGCCTCACCGGAGACGACGCCGAGGACCGGAATTCGACGGGCCATCAGGGAGTAGAGCTTCGACGGCACTGTGTAGGCATAGGAGTCGAGGGAGCTGAGGCTGACGAGCCCGGCATCTGCCCACTCCCAATGGGCCGCTAGTTCGGCGCCTGCGATCTGGGGGTGGAATTCCACCGGCACCCCATATACGGCTGCGACGGCCTTGAGCGCGGCAGTATCGACGCCGCCGCCGACAATGCGCAGTCGCACATCCTCGGTGCCGGCCATAGCACGAATCGAGGTGCTGAGGTCCTGTGAACGTCCGACAGTGCCCACATAGAGCAGGTTGAGTCCAGTGTGGTCGGCGACAGTCCTGCCGAGGACTTCTTCTCCGGGTGCAACCGTGTCCTCCGCGGGAGGGATGAGGGGAATCGCGCCCGTCGCAGTCAGCCCGGATGCGCCTTCCAGCTCCGCTGGTGAGACTCCGCTGCGGACGACCTCTGCGGTCACCCCGCGCTGTTCCAAGCGACGTTTGAAACCCTCCGTGGTGACGACGACGACCGCCGCACGCCGTTGAGCACGAGTGAGCAGGTCCGGCAGAAGCCGATGTTCGAGGCGATGCGTCAGCTTCCCGGGCAGATACTTCCCCAGGGCCCCCGTCACCAGGTTCATCTCGGAGATGAGGTCCGGCCACGCATCGCGGACTTCGGCGATATGCGGCACCCGCAACAGGCGCGACAAGGTGTCGCCTGCCAGCAGAAACGGCAGTGCCGGGGTCGTCGAGATGATGACGTCGGGTCGCATTCTGCCGCGCAGTCGGTCAACGACTGCCGACATCGCGCCCGTCGCCGACACAGTCTGATCAAGCATCTGTCGTGCCATCGATGATCCGCTGTGCAGGTACGGCACGCGCAGGATCCGTTCACCGTCGACGCCGGTGTCCCAGGTGCCGCCGAGGCGCACGTCGACCCGGCGACGCCCTCGTCCGACATTCGATCCGAAGAATCCGTTCCGGTCGGAATACGGATAGTGAGGGTGCGGTGCCACCGTGATGACGTCGTGCCCGGCAGCGCGCAGGTGGTCGACGAGGATCCGCCATCGTCGCTGCGGAGCACCGACCTCGGGATAGTAGTAGTGGCTGAGCAGAACGATTCTCATGCGGTGACAGCCTCCTTCTGCGCGCGTCTCCGCAGCCACAGCGGCAACAGCGCATAGAGGGCGAGCAATCCGACCCAGAACACATGGGCGGGGTATGTCGTCGCCGTATTTCCGCTGATGAGGGTCGGCACGGCCATGATGCAGGCGAGGACACTCAATGCTGCGTGGAAGAGCGAAACGGAGCTGTGCGGCCAGCCCGCCTGCTGGATCTGCTGGTAGATGTGTTCACGATGAGGCAAGAGGATATTCTCTCCCCGAAACAGGCGCAGGACCAAAGTGAGACCGACGTCGAAGAAGACGAAGATCATCGGCGCGATGATGACGACGATCGGGACGCCTTGGACGAACAGCCAGACCGCGAGAGCGAACACAGCCGCACCGATGCCGTAGCTTCCCGTGTCTCCAAGGAACGCTTTGGCCCGACCAAGGTTGAACGGGAGGAACCCGACAGCGGCGCCGGCCAGCGCCAGAGCCAGCAGAGCGATGTCGTTCTCGCCCACCCAGGAGCTGACGAAGGCGAACCATCCGGCGGTGACGATGGTCCACTCGGTGACATACCCGTTGAGGCCGTCGACGAAGTTCACGGCGTTGACGGTGGTCACGCCGATGACCGCGAAGGCGATGACGTGAGCGATTCCCTGTGTCGAGAACATTGCGATGATCGCGCTGAACAGCAGAGCCAGGATGACCTGTCCGATCAGCCGCCCAGCGGGGCGCAGGGAATCGAGGTCATCGCTCATCCCGATGGCCGAATAGCACCAGGTCAGGACCAGGAAACCGATCGGCAGGAGGGTACTGCCGAGGCCGAATACTCCGTCCTCGCTGACGGTCCAGACCATGGCGAGAATTGTGGCGACGGTGATGCCGCAGCCGATAGCGATTCCTCCGCCGCGTACGGTCGACAGAGTATGCGAGGAACGGTGAGAGGGGACGTCGACGACTCCCGCTCGGCGCAGCAGCGGAAAGGCGATGAGGGCGCTGAGAACCGTGACCACCGCGGCCACAACCAGGATCACCAGCGACTGCAGAGCCATCAGAGGCCGACTCCGGTGTCATGAGGATCTGCTCCCGGCTCGGAGGCTTCTGATGACGTCACTGCCGGCTCGATGGCCGCCGTCGCGTCATCGGTGACCGGGACTGCCTCGGAGTCGAGGAGGCTCGTCAGATGCTCCTCGAGGCTCGATCGGTGGGTGAAGACTCCCGGGTCACGCGATTCGGCCACCAGGGAACCGAGCTTCTCCAGATCGATCCGAGCGATCGGCACCTGAGTGATCAGCGGATGATTGGGTCGGCTGTCGACCTCCCCAGGTGAGAGAAGGGCTTCGGTCAGCTTCTCCCCCGGGCGCAAACCGGTGTACACGATCTGCGCATCGCTGCGGCCCGACAGTGCGATCACGCGCTTGGCGAGGTCAGCGATGCGGATCGGTTCGCCCATATCGAGGACCAAGGTCTCTCCGGGGCCGCCGATCGCCGCTGCCTGCAGAACGAGCTCACAGGCCTCATCGGCAGTCATGAAGTACCGAGTGACCTCGGGATCGGTGACCGTGACGGGGTCGCCGGCCGCCACCTGAGCGACAAAGGTCTCGAGAACGGAGCCCCGGGAACCGAGCACATTGCCGAAACGCACCGACATATAACGCCGTCCGGTTGCCGCGGCACGGAGGCGATCGCCCGCTCGATGGAGAACTTCGTCCGCCCCAGCACCGAGGTTGCGCCGGCGGCTTTGTCAGTGGAGATGTGGACGAATGAATCGACGTCGTGAGCCACTGCAGCGTTGAGCAGGTCGAGGCTGGCTCCGACGTTCGTGCGCACCGCCTGTTCCGGGAAGCGCTCAAGGAAAGTCAGGTGTTTGAGAGCCGCAGCGTGGAAGATGATGTCCGGCTTCGCCTCGGCGACGAGGGCATCGATGAATGCCGGATCTCGCAGGTCTCCGAGGACGAGGTCATCACTGGTCAGAAGGGCCGATCCCTCGAGACCGAGCTCAGTGGCGTGCAGGCCGGATTCGTCGCGGTCGGTCATGATGAGTCGGGCCGGGTCGAACCGGGCGACCTGACGGCACAGCTGTGAGCCGATGGAACCGCCCGCCCCGGTGACGAGAACGACCTTACCGGTGATCGCCGAGGCGATGTCGTCGATATTCGTCGAGATCGGTTTGCGTCCGATCAGGTCTTCGAGGCTGACATCGCGGAAGCTTCGGTGACGCAGGTCGGCGACGTCATGGGCGTCCGGCTCAGGACGTGCCAAAGCGGAGTCCGAGAGCTTCGGCATGATCTTGATCTCGACCGGTCGGGATTCAAGATTCGACGCGATGCGGGAGAGCTCTTCTGGAGGCAGGTCGGAGATCGCAATGATCACAGCCCCGGCACCGGTGCGATCGACATGATCGGCGATGTCGGCGATCGGTCCGAGCACCCGGATTCCGTTGTAGCGCAGATGCCGCTTGGCAGGGTCATCATCGAGCATGCCGACAGCGACGAATTCGTTGTGCGTGTCCTGAGCGATCATGTCGAGGGCGAGCATGCCCTGGTTCCCTGCGCCGACTACGATTGTGGGCCGGGACGCACCGGACGTGGTGAGACTGCGCTGCCTCAAGTTGCGGCGAATCCAGTTCTCGAGGCTCTTGATCACGACCATGAGTGCTCCCGCTGTGATCGGGACGCTGGTCGGGATGAGCAGTTGACTGGCGAAGGCGAATTCGACCACCCACATGACGCCGACACCCACGGCAACCGTTCCCACGATTGCCGCGAACTGGTCGGTCGAGCCGCGTCGATAGCGACCGCGGTAGATCGCCAGTGGCCCGCCGATGAGGAAGACGATCAGACCGATCGCCGAACAAACGAGCATTCCCGGAACGTTGACGAGTGACGTCTGGAAGTCGTATCTCACAAGTGTCATCGCTACGACGAGGAACGCGAAGACGAGAGCATCGATGAGTGACAGCGCCATGGCTCTGCCGTGTCGCCTCATAGGGGTCCGTGAGGGAATGGGCCCTGAGCTGCTTCCCACTGTCCTCATTTCTCCCGATGTGCATTGGCCGGGCTCAGACGATCACACTCCTGTGACCCCCGTCTCGTTCAGACGTGACGAGCCTCGTTCGACTTCCCGATTGTACTATTGGACTTAACAGGTGCCAGTCAGAATGAACACCGCGAGCATTAAGAATTGGTTCCAATATACAGATGAAGTAGACCCATCGTTTCGCCTTCGAACCAGGGTTGCCACAAGGATAATTGCAATTCAGCCGCCGCGCTTCGCTGCCCACTGCCTGCCCCCTTCTGAGAGGACTCGACCCCGTGCCGCAAACACCACTTCGCACACTGAGGACCGCTGTGTGGCATCTGCGCAACGGCGGGATCAGCCAAGTCGCGAAGTGGCGTCGCCGTCGCTCGCTGGTCCAAGGAACTGCAGAAGCCTCCGCCGAGGTCGCAACGGGAAGCCTGTCGGCGGAGGTCCTCGCGGACCTATTCCCTCCCCTGCCGATGGTTCATCGCACTCCGGTCTTCGATCAGCTGTCGGTCGGAGTGATCCTCGACGAGTTCTCGACCGAGAGCTTCGGCTATGAATGGTCGATCCGACCGCTGTACCCGACACAGTGGTCGACCGAGCTCGACGGACTCGACTTCGTCTTCGTCGAATCCGCCTGGAGCGGCAACGACGGTCAATGGAAGTTCAAGCTGACAAGTCCGTCGGGTCCGAGTACAGAGATCACCGAACTGCTCGGCGAGTGCCGTCGTCGAGGCATTCCGACCGTCTTCTGGAACAAAGAAGATCCTCCGCACTTCGAAGACTTCCTGCCATTGGCGCGGATGTGTGACGTCGTCTTCACCAGTGATGTCAGGCTGATCCCCGAATATCGCTCCCGACTGGGCCATGAGAGAGTCGCCCCCCTGCCCTTCGCCGCACAGCCGGCGATCCACAATCCCTCTCGACCTGCACGGAACGCCGCAGCCAGAGACATCGCCTTTGCGGGCATGTACTTCGCCCACAAATACCCCGAGCGCAGAGAGCAGATGGACCTGCTGCTCGGAGCCGCTGACTCCGTATCGCCGAGGATGCAGTACGGACTCGAGATCTTCTCCCGTTTCCTCGGCAACGATGAGCGCTATCAGTTCCCGGGCACCTTGGCCGGGCGCGTAGTCGGGTCACTCCCGTACCGCAATCTGCTCACCGCCTACAAACATTTCAAGGTCTTCCTGAACGTCAACTCCGTCACCGATTCCCCGAGCATGTGCGCACGCAGGATCTTCGAGATCAGTGCCGCAGGCACTCCCGTCGTCACCGCTCCGAGTGCGGCGACCCGTGAGTTCTTCCCGACGACCGAGGTTCCCCAGCCCGAAACTCAGGAGGAAGCGGAATGGACTCTGCGTGCCTATGTGCGCAGTCCTGAGCTGAGAGACCGCACCGTCCATCTTGCCCAACGACGCATCTGGGCCGAGCACACCTACACGCACCGAGCGATGACGGTGATGGATTCGCTCGGACTCGACTATGCGCAGCCGTTCCCCACGTCCGTCTCAGCGGTGGTATCGACGAATCGGCCGGACCACCTCGGCGAGGTTCTGCGGACCCACGCCGCGCAGCTGCACACGGATAAGGAGCTCGTGCTGGTGACCCATGGGTTCGCGGCACCTGCCGATCTGCGAGCACGTGCCGCAGAAGCCGGTGTTGAGCATCTGCAGATCGTCGAGGTCGAATCTGCTCAGCCCTTGGGAAACTGCCTCAACCGCGGAGTTCAAGCGGCCTCCGGCGAAGTCATCGCGAAGATGGACGACGACGATGTCTACGGAGCGCACTACCTGGGCGATCAGCTGGCAGCACTGCGCTATTCGAATGCCGACCTCGTCGGCAAACAGGCGCACTATCTGCATATCCGGGGCCGTGACGTCGTCATCTGCCGCTTCCCCGAACGCGAGCATCGGTTCACCGATCTCGTCATGGGCCCGACTCTGATGACGCATCGGTCAACGCTGCTGGACAACCCGTTCGCCGAACGCACTCTCGGTGAGGACACGGAGCTCCAGCAGAGGCTCATCGCTTCCGGAGCCCGAATCTACTCGGCGGACAGGTTCAACTTCGTCCAGGTCCGCGGCGACCATGCCCATACGTGGAGCGTCGAGGACAAACACCTGCTGGCCAACGGCGACGTCCACGCATTCGGATACGCTCCGGACCATTACTGCTTCTGAGAATCCGCGCTTCAGCTCCCCCTCGAACGTTCGCCAGACCGAAGCAGGCAGCCTGCGGAATTCTTCGTATGCGCCGGGTGAACTGTTGGTGAAATGGGCGGTATCGGTCTGATCCGGTCAGTAGCGTGGCAGTCATGCTGTGAAGATTTCGCAGTGGAACGCCACGTTTTCCAGTGGCCAGAAGTTCCATTGCGGACGTTGGACAACTGGAGCCCATTTGAAGACCACCACGACCGGAACCGAAGACCTCGGCTCCGTCCGCGAGAACGTCTCTCACTTCATTGATGAGACCTCGTCCCTCAATGCCGAACTCGCCAAGGAACTCATCAGCGCCTACGACCGCGAGTCGAAGCTGCTCGGCGGAATCGACAAGCGCGAGAAGGAAATCGTGCGGCTGAAGAACGAAGTCGCGAAACGCGATGCGAAACTCGCGTCGGTCAACGAACGCCTCGAACGACTGCTGGGTTCCAAGGCCATGCAGGTCCAGCGTGCATACTGGCGCCTGCGCCGTCCTCAAAGCAGCACCTCCCAGCAGAAGGGTGGTCAGCGATGAAGGAAGCCGATATCAAGAAGCGGCAGGCCGACCTCGACGCCCGCATCAAGGAACTGAAGGCAACCCGCACGCGCCAGAAGTCACTCGGTGTGCACACGCAGTCGGACTACTTCATCGACGGGCTGCTCGGACGGCACCCCTACATCAATCTGGCCGAGTCACGTGAGGAATACCTCGAGCGCCACCGGTCGTTCGCCGCCCCCGTCGAAGCCAAGGTCTCAGCCCTCATCGAAAAGGCCGAGCAGCTGCCCACGACTACGGGGCAGCATTGGGATCCTCGACGGAAGCTGCGCATCGGAATCATCGCCGACAGGTTCCTCTTCGACTCACTCAAGGACGCGGCTCATGTGGTGCCGATCAGTCCCGAAACCTATGAGCAGGACATGGCGGACATCGACCTGCTGCTCATCACGTCTGCGTGGCGCGGCCTCGACGACGAATGGTTCAACGTCGCTCTGTCGGGATCGCCGGCACGCCAGGTTCTCGAGTCGCAGGTTGTCCCCTTCGCCCGTGAGAATGAGATTCCGATCGCCTTCTACTCGAAGGAGGATCCGCCGAACTACGAGCAGTTCGCGCCCCTGGCGAAATTCGCCGACCACGTGTTCACCAGCGCCGTCGAATGCGTGCCCCGATACCGCGAGTATCTCCAAAACCAGGTGCCGGTGACTGTTCTGCCCTTCGCGGTGAACTTCGTCCATCACCATCCGCTCGGAAGCATGCGCCACTCCGGCCGCGAATTCGTCTTCGCCGGTTCCTGGTTCGAGCACAAGTACCCGGAGCGGAAGTCATCCGCCCAACGGATCTTCGACGGACTGTTGTCGGCCGGAGCCGATCTCACGATCGTCGACCGCAACCTCGAACTCGACACTGAGAAGTTCGCCAAGGCCGAACGCTATCTGTTCCCTGAGCGGTATCTGCCGCATCTGCACCGGCCGATCGATCACGAGACACTGCTCGATCTGCAGCGGCTTCTGCCTGTGGGCATCAACCTCAATTCGGTTGTGAACTCCCAGTCGATGTATGCCAACCGCATCATCGAGCTGCAGGCCATGGGAACGTTCATCGTCTCGAACTACAACGCGGGCGTGAACTCCCTCTATCCGCAGGTGTGCATGCCCGACTCCGCTCTCGACATGGAGCAGACGTACCGGGCGCTGACACAGCGCAGCATCCGGGAGGCCCAGGTGGCGGGAATCCGCGCCGCCTTCACCGCCAACACCGCCTTCGACCGCATCGACACGATCTCCGCGGAGATGGGGCTGGACTCCGGCTCTCCCAATCACACGGTCTACGTCACCGGACTGACCGAATCGGACTTCGACGCCTTCCGCCTGACACAGTCCTACGCGGGTCCGATGGCAGCACTTCCACATGATTCCGGCCGCGTCGCCGGCGCTGACGGCGACGTCGTCATCGACCTGACCGGGCATTCCGATTTCGGTCCTCACCTCGTGCAGGACGCGGTGAACGCATTCCGCTTCACCGACGTCGACGAGGTCCGGATTCTGCCGATCGATACGACCGAGCCTCTCTACGAATTCGTCGATCCGGTCGACTCCGACCAGCACATCACCGCCACGTGGTGCCCGGCCGGAAGCCGCCTCGGTGACGGTGTCGGACCTGAGCGCAGGACGCTGGCGATCGCCTCGGATCTCGTCCTCGAGCGGGTCGAGACGATCGAGGTCACGGCAGAACCCGAAATCAGCGTGATCGTTCCCGTCTACAACAACGGTCCGCATCTGAAGTTCAAGTGCTTCGAATCCCTGCGCCGGTCCTCGATCTTCGACCGCTGCGAGATCCTCCTCATCGACGACGGGTCCACGGACATCGAAACTCCGGCGATCCTCGACGAACTCGACCGTGCCTATCCCAACGTTCGAGTCCACCGGTTCCCGGCCGGCGGTTCCGGCAGCGCCTCACGTCCACGCAACAAGGGGCTCGAACTCACGCGCACCCCGTACGTGACCTATCTCGATCCAGACAATGAGCAGACGAACGACGGGTATGCTCTGCTGCTCGAGATGGTTGAAGAGCACGGATACGACTTCGCCATCGGCAATATGATGCGGTTCAAGCACAACCGGATCATGATCAAGAACGCGGGCATTCTGCATCCGGTCGTCGGCGAAGAGGGTGTGCTCGAAGACAATGCGCTCTCCCGCGTGAAGTTCCAGCCCATGAGCATTCAGGCGCTCGTGGCCGACACACAGTGGCTGAAGAGCCTCGGCATCTATCAGCCGATCGGCGCCGTCGGACAGGACTCCTACTTCTTCCAGCAGATGCTCTTCCACGCCCGCCGGATCGGGCTGACGTCGACACCGATCCACACCTATTACGCCGCGGTGACGAACTCGACGGTCAACGCCATCGGCCCGCGTTTCTACGAGAAGTACCTGCCTCTGGAAGAGGACAGGTCTGCGTGGCTGCGCGAGGTCGGGCTGCTCGAGGACTACAACGCCAAACGGCTCGAACCCTTCGTCAAAGGATGGTTCGTCCAGAAGCTCGCGTTCGCCGCCGAGGAGGACATCGATGAGTGCAAGAGCCTCATCCGTCGACTCACGCGGTTCTACGGCAAGACGTCGTGGAAGGACGCCGAGCTCGCCGAACTCCATGCCGTCACACATGTCTGAGGCCACACTCAGCGAAGAGCCCCCATTCGAGCGACTGGGCACATTGCTGCCCGGAGACCGCCTCGAGCGACGCCCCGGTCTCTTCCAACGCTTCGATTTCCATGCCGGAACGGTGACGGTTCCCGCTCTGCTGTGGTCGAGAGAAGAGCCGACCGGTCGGCTCGTCATCGCCTTCAACGGAGCAATCCGGAGGACACCGGGGAAGGATCCGCAGGAGATCTTCCAACGGCGGACCTGGGTCGACGACTTCGACGCCGATGTCCTCTTCATCTCCGATCCGACGCTGCGCACAGACAATCAGATCAGCATCGGGTGGGGGCAAGGTACTCCCGGCCGCTTTGCACTGCCCGCAATGGCCCAGACGGCGCGATTCGTCGCGGAGTGTCTCGAGGTGCCGTCGGCCGCTCGCCTGTATTTCGGGACCAGCGCAGGAGGCTTCCAGGCCCTCCAAGCAGCCGCCCGCGACGAAGGCAGCCGTGCCTTGGTGAACAACCCGCAGATCGACTGGACGAAGTACATCCCGGTGTACGTCACGACGATCACCCGCCAGTCCTACGAGGGTGCGACTCCGGAGGACACTGCGGAGAACTTCCCGGACAGGACATCGACCGCTCGCGCCTTCGCAGAGTTCGGGCATATCCCCCGAACTCGTTGCCTGCTCAATGCCGCCAGCGAGAACGATGCCCTCGCACAGCTGCCCGCACTGGTCGACGCTCTGCCCGCTCAATCCGGTGAACGATCCTGTTTTGATGTATCGCTGTATTCCGACGTCCGCGGCGGCCACAATCCACTGTCCAAAGCCGCCACCGCCGCGGCCGTCAACGCTATCGTCAGCGAGGCCGCAGATGAGTGAACGTATCGAGGTCGACACCCGTGAAACAGCACCTGAACCTGTGTTGGAGTCCGTTCCTGCCGTCGAACCGTCGAGTGAGAGCAGGCAAACCAACCGCGTTCCCGTCGAGAGCCCGATTGTCGACGGCATCGCGGCTTCCGCTCGTCTGCTGAGCGAGCATGCCGATGACCTGGAGACTGCCGCGCGGAAGATCAGCTCCGTGCTCAACGGTCTGACGTCGTCGGCAACGGTCTGCCGGATTCTCTTCCACACTGCGGTGGCCGAAGGATCATCGCTGCGATCGCGGTTCGTCGCTGACCTGTTGGCCACGAACGAACGCGCCCAGCTGGCACGTCTGCTGGCCGATCAAGCGGTCGCGACAGGGGCGAAGCCCTGGCAGAGGAGACGGCTGGAGTCCCTCATGCAGGAGGCTCCGAACAGCGACTTCGGTGAGGGCGCCCGCCGATCCTTCGACCTGACCATCTCCGCTGTCGGGACGATCACGCTCGAGTCAACAGGGTCGGATGTGCAGCCAGCGGCTCAGCACGAGCTGCATGCCGTCACCCACTCTCTCGGTGCGGATGCAGACTGGCTCACTGAGCTTGTCTGCGCCCTCGATGACGCTCCCGTCGGTATCCAGCACGACGTCGTCTGCATCCGGATTGCGCCGACTGAGCTCGCTCGCCAAGCGCTGACACCGGTACTGGAGACCCTCGCGATCCTGCCCGTCGTACCCATACTCGTCGCCGAGTCTGTCTCAGCGGCACTGTCGACCTCTGACTCGGTGGGTCGGCCCCTCCTCGATCGGGCTCGAGCCATTCTGCTCACACCGAACCGTTCGGGACAGCAGACGATCATCTCGATCCGCGGCTCCGAACTGCTCGACGCAGGACCGAGCTCGGACCTCGTCCTGCCGACGGAAGTCGATATCCAAGCGCTGGGAGCCGCCCTCGGACTGGCGACCATCGTCGAGTCACCTGTGCTGGCCAAACACGTTCGCACGGTCGTCGACTCTCTTCGGATCGAATCATCCCGACTGCTGCCCCTGTCCTCTGCGACCAGAGCGTTCGCCCGGCTGCTGCGGTTCCGCGGTACGAGGCGGCAGACCGCACCGATCCGCGACATTCTGACCGGACACCTCCTGGCCGCCGGCTTCTATGCCGAGTCCAAGGCTCTCGTCGATACCGTGCCGGCGTCCGACCGCGGAAAGATCTACCGAGCGCGACGCATCCGCGCTCTCTTCGGAACCGGACGTTTCGACGAGATCGCCGACACTGCCGATCCCGCGTCCGCATCCGCCGCGGACCGACCTCTCATCAGCGAGTCCGCAGCCGCCTCGGCGATGCTGGGTGAACTCGAATCCGTGTCCGAGAACACCGCGGTGCCGTTCGAGCCCGTGCCCGGCAGGATCCTCACCATCCTCCACGCGAGCGCGCCGGACCAGAGCGGCGGCTACGCGGTTCGGGCGCACAGCGTCCTGAAGACCATCGCCGCAGGCGGCTTCGAGGTCATCGCTCTCACCCGTCCGGGCTTTCCCGAGGCCGCGAATTCGTTGGGGCCGGGGGCGACCACCGAGGTGGTCCATGACGGGATCCGCTACCTGCGACTGGGCAGCGAGGCCGCCCGCGCCGATGGTGAGTTCGCGTACATGCGCGAAGCCATCGACCATTTCGCCGAGGTGATCCGCCGTCAGCGACCGACGGCCGTCCATCTGCGATCGACCTATGTCTCGGCCCTCCCGGGGCTCATCGCAGCCAAGCGCTTCGGTCTTCCCGTCGTCTACGAGGTCTCAGGCATGTGGGAACTCGTGTACGAGGCCGCGAACACCGCCCGGATGGAAGGCCGTCGTGCACGCACCGTGGCGCTGGAGAATGCCGTGCTGGAGCATTGCGATGAAGTCGTCACGATCACCGAGGCGATGCGCGAGATCATCAGCGACAGGGTGAGCACCCGGCGTCCGATCGGCATCATGCCCAATGCCGTCGATACGGCTGAGTTCGCGTCTGCCGAGAAGAACCTGCAGGTGCTCTCCCGTTTCGGCTGGAGCGCACAGGACCCGGTCATCGGTTACATCGGCACCTTCGTCGGCTACGAAGGCCTCGACGTCCTCGTCCGTGCCATCGCCCTCGTCCGCAGCCGCGGCCTCCAGGCGCGCGCACTGCTGGTCGGCGACGGAGCCGAATCGGCACGGATCCGGTCGTTGGCAGCCGACCTCGGTCTCGACGAGTCGACCATCGTCTTCACGGGGCGGGTCCCGCATGAAGAGGTCGCCGATCTCTATTCGGTCATCGATGTCTGCGCCTATCCGCGCCTGTTGACCCCGGCGACCCGTGCTGTCTCCCCGCTCAAACCCTTTGAGGCGATGGCCGCTAAGAAGTCCGTCATCGTCTCCGACGTCCCGGCGCTTGCGGAGATCGCCGGGTATGGCGAGCGCGGTCTGGTCGTGCCCAACGGCGACGTCGATGCCCTCGCCGAGGCGATCGGTTCAGTCATCGAGAATCCGACCTCGACACGGACTCGGGTGGAGGCAGCGGCCGCGTGGACGGAATCGGAGCGCAGCTGGTCGGCCGTGGGGGCGGTCATGGGATCGGTCCTCGGTAGGCTGACGTCATGACACGGACGATGCTGTTCTACGGGCATGTCGCCTCGAACTGGGGTGACCTCGCCATCAACGCCGGTGCCCTCGAGCTGTTGCGCCGGGCGGAGGTCGACATCGATGCCTCGACGGCCGTTCTCCTCGCTCCGTCGGACCATTTTCGCAGGCAGTCGGGATTCACCCTCAAGGGCATGAAGCAGCTGATCGTTCCGACCGATGGCCGCGCACGCGGCGGTCGTGACGAGGTCGAACTGCTCATCGACTATGTCGCTCATCCGCACCGATTCGCCGAGGATGTCGGCATGGCCGACGTCGACCTCGTCGTGCTCAATGGCGGTGAGCATCTCTTCGAGTCGGCGACCGGGGAGAACCTCATCGACCTCGTGTGGAGGATCCTGCCCGCGCTCGCCGCGCATTCGCTGAGGAAGCCTGTCGTTCTGCTGCCCTCAACCGTCGGCCCGTTCCGCACGGCGTTCGGGACCGCACTCGAGGAATTCCTCCACCAGGGCCTCGACGCAGCGGCTTACCGCGACCTCGAATCCCGCAGGCTCGAGTCGCGCGAAAAGGGTCGGGAGCTCGGTGCTTCTTGACCCCGGCTTCTTCGTTCCGGGGCTTCGGGCCCAAGAGGATGAGATACGCGACGAGGATGTCCTCGGCATCGTTCTGCGACCCGAAGACATGGGAATCCGACCGGGATCACGCCGGTCGGCATTTGTGCAGAACAAACTGCGAAAATCGCAGTTCCGTCGCTCTCAGGCGTTCCAGCTCTTCACTTCGGTGGCCGAAGCCCATCTGGCTGACGGAGGAAAGGTGAAGGTCATCGTCCAGACCCGAGCCGACAGGGAGATCTCCACGGCAGTCGCCGACCATCTCACCGAGATCGCTGGTCCGGACAGGGTCGAACTCGTCGATCCGGCCGGGTTCCGGTCGTTCGTCGACGAGGTCGGCCGCCTCGGCGCGCTGGTCACGTCTCGTTTCCATTCGGTCATCCTCGCCTCGGCTCAGGCGGTGCCGAGCGTCGGAGTGTATTCGGAGACGCACGGACACAAGATGCCCGGGCTGTTCGAGCTGCTCAAATTTCCCGACTGCGCCGTGCGTCTGGATGAGCGGGACATTTCGGCAGTCCGTGAAGAAGTCGACTCGGCGCTGAGCACGGTCCGCAGCTCCATCGACGAGACCCACAACCGGATCCGGCGAACCGAACACTGGTACGTCGCTGGTTCGCGGAAGTGATCGCTTCACAGGAGAAGTCGACATTCGACACGTCGGGTCTGCAGATCGAGGCATTGGCTCTGCTCTACCGCGCAGGCCTAGAACGGGCGCAGAAGGAATCGCTGTCCGATGTCCTACGGGCGGTGCAGGAACTGCACGATACCGACGCCCACACCGATGACGATCTACCGGCGCAGAGCCGCGCTGAGACCGACCGCGAGGAGAAGAAGAGATGATCGAGCGCACGATTCCTGAAGAGGGGCATCACCAATTCGATTCGGTGGCCGCTTTCACCGGACCCCGCCCGGGAGCGTCGACGACGTACACGATCATGCTCGATGACGTCCCCGTCGATCTGTGCTACGACGATCGTGGGTTCGACACCACCGTCGTCTTCTTCCATGCGGCGATCACGAAGGCGGTGCGTCGGTATCCGGTGTTCTCCGGATCCACGTTCTCCGAGGACGTCGCGGCGAATCGACTCTTCATCAGCGATCCTTCGCTCTACGTCGATTCCCGGATCAAACTCGGTTGGTACGCCGGCAGCAGCCGGCAGCCGAAGCTGCAGGAGACGTTGACGGAGATCATCTCCAGTTTCGACAGTCCGGATCGTCGTCTCGTGTTCTTCGGCGCTTCCGGTGGTGGCTTCGCGTCCCTCTATTACTCCACGCAGTTTCCCGGGTCGATCGCCGTTCCGGTGAATCCGCAAACGACGATCCGCAACTATGTGCCGGTCATCGTCAACCGGTACCTCAACTATGCGTGGGGCGGACAACCCGTCGACGAGCTTCCGGTGTGCACCGATGTCATCGAGCTCTACCGCAGCCCGGTGGCCAACTCAGTGCTCTATGTGCAGAACTCCGGCGACAGCGATCATATGGAGCATCACTATGCGCCGTTCTTCGACGCTCTGCCCGACGGTCACCAGGTGGAGTCCCACCTCGTCGATGCCGGCGAAGGGCATGTCCCGCCGAAGCGCGCCCTGTTGGGAAAGATCCTCAAGGACGTCGTCGGCAACTGAGTACCCTCAGGTGATGGTGAGGCGGAACGGCAGCGTATTGGCCACGATGTCTCCGGAGAACTGACGCAGTTCGACCGACCATTTCGATGCTCGGAAGTTCTGCCGGATCGACCAGCTGCCGTCGTCGGCGCATTCGGCAGACCCCATGTGTTTGAAGTCGTTCTTGCCCTTCAGCCACAGTTCGATGCGGCTGCCGGGGGTACCGACGCCGATGAACTCGGTGGCGCCTGCTTTCCGGGACTTCCCCGGCAGGGGTGAGCGCAGGTAGAAGAACGGCTCGGTTCGTCCGAAGATGTCGGAATTGATGCGGATGCACTTCTGCTTGATCTTGCGCGTTCGCCGGTTCAGATCGAGCAGTGCGTACTGCTGCGGCTGGGTGCGACGCCACGTCAGACCCATCGTCTCCGGGATTGCTTCGTGTTCGACGACGCTGACTCGGAACGCCTCGAGGTCGATGCCGAACGGGTCGAGATCCGCTTGGGTGAGCGGGCGCATGGAGTCGCCGAATTGGGCGATCCGCGAGTCGTAGTCCCCGTCGCCTTGCCGATGGTAGAGGTAGAGCCAGTCATCGGTGTCGGTCTCGACTCGGTGGGCCAGTCCCCCGCGCTGAACCGCGGTGGTCAGCCATTTCCGGTGGGAGGAGAGCATGAGGTCACCGACGTCGGCCGCTGAACCGAAGAAGGTCGAGTTCGGGACATGGCTGGGGTAGATCAGTTCGCCTCGGTTGCCGCGCGGTGCGTCAATACCGACGCCTTTCGCCGTCGTGGCTACCTGCGCCCCGGCGACATCCGGTTCGAAGGCCTCGAGGTGGGCATCGTGCAATCGGGCCGAGATCGCATCATCGTCATCGAGCAGCTGGGCGTGGAGAGGGCGGCTCGGGTGCGTCTCAGCTTTGATCGCCGCGCGCACAGTGTCCCCGAGGCGGGAGTGGTCCGGGACGAAGTGGAAGCGAACGGTGTCGGTGAGTCCGTGTGCGTCGATGACGTCGTGGACATCGCCGAGGATGGACGGCGGCAGGTCCGAGTCGAGCAGGATGGCCCAGACCACGTCTCGTGCTCCCATCGCTGCCACGCTGGCGGCGGTGATGCTGCTGAAGAGTCCGAGTCGGGTTCGCCACCAGACAGGGTCGAAGATGCCCACACCCATGCGGGTCACCAATACAGTGCGCGTTTGAACTGCCACGGTCGTCGCCGTCAGTCGGCGAAGGCGACGTCTGGTGCGAACTCCGCGATGCGATCGCCGACGCCGAGCAGCGATTCGATGGCCGCGACCGATCGGGCGGCTGCTCGTCCGTCACCGTACGGGTTGACGGCCTTCGCCATGGCTTCGTAGGCGAGCGCGTCGTCGAAAAGTCGGGAGACCTCGGTGGTGATCACGGTGGTGTCGGTGCCGACGAGTTTGACCGAGCCTGCGGTGACAGCCTCGGGGCGTTCGGTGTTCTCACGCATGACGAGGACGGGCTTGCCGAGGCTGGGGGCTTCCTCCTGGATGCCGCCGGAGTCGGTGAGGACGACGTCCGAGGCGGCCATGACGGTGGTGAACTCGCCGTAGGACAGCGGCTCGGTGACGAGCACGTTGTCGAATTTCTCGACACGGGGAAGAACGGCCTCGCGCACGAGCGGGTTGCGGTGGGCCGGCAGCAGGATGAGCAGTTCGGGTCGGGCATCGGCCAGTTCGGCCAGCGCGTCGCCGATGTTCTCCATGGACGAGCCGAGGTTCTCCCGACGGTGGGTCGTCACGAGAAGTTTCGGGCGTTCGGAGGCGACATAGTCGGCGACGACCGGGTCAGCGGGGGCGACGTTCATGTCGACTGCGATGTGGAGGGCGTCGATGACGGTGTTTCCCGTGACGACGACGTCGGCCGGGTTGACGCTCTCGGCCAGCAGGTTGTCGCGGGACCTTGCGGTCGGGGCCAGGTGGAGTGCGGAGATCTGACTGGTCAGCTTCCGGTTGGCTTCCTCGGGGAAGGGGCTGAGCAGATTGCCGGAGCGCAGGCCGGCTTCAAGGTGGATGACCGGGATGCCGCGGTTGAAGGCGGCGATCGAGGCTCCCATGACTGTGGTCGTATCGCCTTGGACGAGCACCGCGTCGGGGGCCTCATCTTCCAACACGGAATCAAGTTCTCCGATGACACGGGAGGCGATGCCGTTGAGGGTCTGCCCTTGGGACATGATGTTGAGGTCCACGTCCGGAACGATTCCGAACAGGTCGTTGACCTGGTCGAGCATCTCACGATGCTGGGCGGTGACGACGGTGCGGGAGCGCAGGGTCGCGCTCGATTCGATCGCCCGGATGAGAGGGGCCACCTTGATTGCTTCCGGCCGTGTGCCGAAAACAGTGAGGACAGTGGGGGTCACGCACGAACTCCTGGTCAAGAGAACCACGGGGACCGCCTCGGCGAGGCAGGGTTCTCGCATCAATGCCGATGTGGGTAATGGTATGCAGTTCTGCGGAACTTGGACATACCGACTCCGTTCATCTCATCATGACGGGTCCACTCTCACATGCGGAATCTGCAGACTTTCACAACTCGTTCACCCAAAGTTGATGATGACGTCACGTCAGGGGTCTTTTCATGCGTCATTGTGGTCAGGTTGCCTCGAGAAGCCCTCGGGTAACATCAGAAGTCGTTCATCTCGAGTTTGGAGCATCGCACCTATGACGCCCACTGCCACCTCCCAACGCCCCTCGGTCGCCGTCATCGGCCTCGGTTACATCGGCCTTCCGACAGCGGCTGTTCTGGCCAGCTCGGGCGCAGAGGTCGTGGGTGTCGATATCAACGCCGATGCTGTGGCCACGATCAACGCCGGTCAAGTTCCTTTCGTCGAACCCGACATGGCAACCACGGTGGCCGGCGTCGTCTCGCAGGGGTACCTCCGGGCCACGACCGAGACCCCGCACGCGGACAACTACATCGTCGCTGTGCCGACGCCGTTCAAGGACGGGCACGAACCGGATCTGTCCTACATCGAGACCGCGGGCAAGCAGATCGCGCCTCTCCTCGAAGGCAACGAGCTCATCATCCTCGAATCGACCTCGCCTCCCGGAGCAACGGAGTTCCTGGCCGAGACGATCATCAAGGAACGCCCGGATCTCACGCTCAAACCCGGCAGCGCACAGACCGTCTACTTCGCGCACTGCCCTGAGCGCGTGCTGCCCGGCCGGATCATGATCGAGCTGCGGACCAACGATCGCATCGTCGGCACCCTCAACGGCAATGCCGGCGAACGTGCCCGCGATCTCTATGAGCTGTTCTGCGAGGGCGAGTTCCTCATGACCGATGCTCGTACCGCGGAGATGGCGAAGCTGACCGAGAACGCCTACCGCGACGTCAACATCGCGTTCGCCAACGAGCTGTCGGTGATCTCCGACGGACTCGACATCAACGTCTGGGAGCTCATCAAGCTCGCGAACCACCACCCTCGAGTCAACATCCTGCAGCCCGGCCCCGGTGTCGGCGGCCACTGCATTGCCGTTGACCCGTGGTTCATCGTCTCCACTGCACCCGAGCAGTCGTCACTGATCCGCACCGCGCGTGAGGTCAACGATTCGAAGCCCGGGTATGTGCTCGACAAGCTCCTTCCCCAGGCTCGTCGCATCCAGGATGTGCAGATCGCGGCACTTGGTCTGGCGTTCAAGCCGAACATCGACGACCTGCGCGAGAGCCCGGCCCGGCAGATCGTCGGACAGCTCGCCGATGCGCTCCCCAACGCGAACATCATGGCGGTCGAGCCGAACATCGACAACCTGCCTTCGGAACTCGAAGAGCGCGAGAACGTCACGCTCACTGAGGTGAACGAAGCCATTCGCGCTGCCGATATCGTGCTGCTGCTCGTTGACCACAACGAGTTCACCCGCATCGACCGGACCCTCCTCACACAGAAGATCGTCCACGATACGCGCGGGGTGTGGGGCTGAGACCAACCTGCTGACATCGAAGCTTTTCGGCCCGGCTCGGAGATATCTCCGAGCCGGGCCGAAATCGTTCGCCCACAGCTGCTCCACACGGCTCGCGGAAGGCCAGAGCCTTGAACAGCTGCTCTCGCCAGGGTGCGAGACTTACCCTTGACGGGTCAAACATAGGATGTCTAGACTTCAAATATAGACAGACACTGGCGTTTAACTAGTATTTGCCAGATTCTGCGCCAACACATCCAATCAATAAGTCTCCATCTTGTCCGAGAAAGGGATCCATGTCTCAGATCACCGAGGTCCAAGTCATCGACCTGCGCTTCCCCACGTCACTGGCCCTCGATGGCTCTGATGCGATGAATCCCGATCCCGACTATTCAGCGGCGTACCTCATCGTTTCCACAGACTCGCCGGCAGCTGAGTCAGGTCACGGATTCGTCTTCACCATCGGCCGCGGAAACGATATTCAGACCGAGGCAATTCGAGTCATCGCCGAAACCATCATCGGACGTAACGTTGAAGCGATTCTCGATGACATGGGCGGCTTTTGGAGGGAACTCGTCCATGACTCGCAGATGCGTTGGCTCGGCCCGGAGAAGGGCGTCAGCCACATGGCAATCGGCGCCGTCGTCAACGCCATGTGGGACCTCAAAGCCAAACGTGCCGGAATGCCGCTGTGGGAGCTGCTCGGCTCGATGAGCCCACAGGAGATCCTCGACCTGGTTGACTTGCGCTACCTCAGCGACTTCATGAGCGCTGCCGATGCCCTGTCGATACTGCAGAAGGCAGAGCCCGGTAAGACTGCACGCATGCAGCAGCTGCGCGATCGCGGCTACATGGCCTACACGACATCTCCGGGCTGGCTCGGCTACTCCGACGAGAAACTCGCCCGACTCTGCCGTGAGGCCCTCGACGAAGGCTTCGAACAGATCAAGCTCAAGGTCGGCGGCAATCGCGACGACGACATCCGACGCCTGCGCATCGCTCGTGAAATCTGCGGCGAAGGCTTCCCTATCGCAATCGACGCGAACCAGCACTGGGATGCGAACGAAGCTGTCGACTGGCTCCATGATCTCGCCCAGTTCGACCTGCGCTGGGTCGAAGAACCGACCTCGCCCGATGACGTCCTCGCTCACGCATACATCCAGAAGCACATTTCTCCGACCCCAGTCGCCACCGGTGAGCACTGCCAGAACCGCATTCTGTTCAAGCAGTTCCTGCAAGCAGACGCTCTGCGCGTGATGCAGATCGATGCGACCCGTGTTGCCGGGGTCAACGAGAATATCGCCAACCTTCTGCTCGCCGCCCACGCCGGGGTTCCGGTCTGCCCACATGCGGGCGGGGTCGGCCTGTGTGAACTTGTCCAGCACATGTCGATGTTCGACTTCGTCGCAGTCTCGGGTTCGATGGAAGATCGATGCATCGAGTTCGTCGACCATCTGCACGAACACTTCGTCACACCCGTCGACGTCCGATCCGGACGCTACTGGGCACCTTCGGCGCCCGGCACCGGAGCAGAGATCAAACCCGAAACGCTCCAGGACTTTGCCTTCCCCGAAGGACCGAAATGGACGGAGCTGACCGCTACCGTAGCCTCAAACGCACCGGCCGGACCGCCGTCTGAGCAAACGCTCATCTCACCGATCCCCCACTACATTCCACCCCCACCGCATAACAGGAACGACGACGTGACTGAATCATCTGATACCGCTGTTGACATTGCCCGCGACCATTCGAGAGAACCGATTCCCGGCAAGGTCATCCTCATTGCAGTTCTCGCAGGATTCTCGGGGCTGCTCTACGGTTACGACTCGGGCGCAATCTCCGGAGCGCTCCCCCTCCTCATCGATCAGATGGGACTCAACGTCGGAGAGCAAGGGCTCATCACCTCGTTGCTGCTGTGGGGCGCTCTCCCATCGATCATCGGCGCCACGATCGCGGCGAAGCGCTTCGATCGTCGACATCTCCTCATCGTTGCCGCCGTCATCTTCCTTGTCGGCTCGCTCGCCTGTGCCATCGCGCCCAACCCAGTAGTGCTCGGTGCTGCTCGGTTCTTCCTCGGCCTGGGCGTCGGGATCGCGAACATGTTCGGACTGATCTATCTGTCGGAACTTTCCCCCACCCGTATCCGCGGTCTCCTCACCGGCCTCTACCAACTGGCCGTGAACTTCGGAATTCTTGCCGCATATATCGTCGGCGACGCATTCCAGACCTCGGGTAAGTGGGAATGGATCCTCGGCATCGGGGCCCTCCCCGCCGTTATCTTCCTCATCGGCATGGTCCTCGCCCCTGCCAGTCCCCGCTGGCTGATCACCCGCGGCCGTGACGACGACGCACGAAAGGTGCTGGGCTCTCTGCGCGGCACCGAAGAGATCGCCCGTTTGGAATTCAACGACATCAAGGCCAGCCTCGCCCAGCAGGAAGGCGGCATCGGCATGGTCCTGCACTCGGCTCGCCGACCGATGATCGTCCTCCTCATCCTCACCTTCTTCCAGGTCTTCACCGGTATCAACGCCGTCGTCTACTACGCACCGATCATCTTCGCGGAATCCGGCATGGGTGCCAACGCAGGAGCCTATGCGAACTACGGCGTAGGTATCGCCCTCGTCGCTTCCACCGCGATCGCCTTGCCCATCATCGACAAGCTCGGGCGAGTCAAACTGCTCGCGATCTCGATGATCGGTCAGACCATCGCCATGATCGCGCTCTGGTTGCTGCCCGACGCAGGCTGGATCAGCATCTTCGCGGTCTTCATCTACACCTTCGCATTCGGCATCGGCATGGGGCCGGTCTTCTGGCTGCTCGTTCCCGAGGTCCTTCCCCTGTCGATCCGTGCCATCGGTACGGGAATCATCACTTTCGCCCAGTACCTGTTCAATGCGGTCTTCTCCTGGGCCTTCCCTGTCGCCCTCGACGCCATGGGATCAATTGTGTTCTTCATCTTCGCTCTGCTGTCTGCGGCCGCACTGTGGTTTGTCCTCGCGCGGGTGCCCGAAACGTCGAACAAGTCTCTTGAGGAGATCGAGGCCTATTGGCGGATCGAACGCGCCGCCAAGCACTCCCAATCCTCGGTCCAGAACTGAGCGGAGGATCTATGCTCACCACACCGATCACCCATCCGGAACTGCTGGCTGCTCTAGCGAGGTGCGGGCATGGATCGAAGATCCTGCTCGCGGACGGCAACTATCCGCACGTCACTGGAGCGCCTGCCAGCGCCGAGCGCATCGGGTTGAACGTCGCGCGAGGTCTGCTCACCGTCGACCAGATCCTCGCCCCTCTGACCCGGACACTGACAATAGAAGCCTGCGAGTTCATGCTCACGGCGGAATCGACGAAAGCACCGGCAGTCCTCGGCTACCAAGAGATCCTTCCCAAAGTCGAGTTCACCGGTCACGAGCGTTTCGCTTTCTACGATGCCGCACGCGAATCTGACGTCGCCGTCGTCATTGCCACCGGTGATGATCGCCAATATGCGAACCTTCTCGTCACGGTCGGGGTCATCAGCGAATGATTAAGACTCCGTCTCCCGTCGTCGATGCCCATCTGCACCTGTGGGACAGGAGCAGGTTCGACTACCCATGGATGACCGAAATTCCACAACTGCCGCATTCCAGTCTGCCCGCAGACATTCCGCCGTCGACTGGCGGAGCTGTTGTCGTAGAAGCCGGTGCACGACACGACCAGACCATGGCCGAAGTGGATTGGCTCATCCAACTGTCCGAGCGATACTCCACTATCTGGGGACTCGTGGCAGCTGTCGACCTCACGGACCCCCACCTCGGCGATGTGATTGTGAAACTGATTGAGAATCCACTCGTGGTGGGGGTGCGAGACAACTTCGAGGGCCGGCCTCTCGGCGATCTCGACATTCGTACGTCGAAAGCGGCAGCCGTGCTGAAAGAAGGGATCATCACCGTCCTCGACGCCGGGCTGACATTCGACATCTGCGTCCGGTGTGCTCAGCTTCCGGAACTCTCCGGTTTCCTGAGCTCGATTGCGGAAGCCCGCGGCTCGGCCGCCGGAATCGTCATCGATCACCTCGGCAAACCCTTGCCCGACGGCCCCATCGAAGATCACGAAGACTGGGCAAGGTCGATGATGAAGCTTGCCGATCTGCCCGGTCTGCACGTGAAGTTCTCCGGATTGCCAGGTCAGATCGTCGGCACCGTCGGAGTCGACCGTGCACGTGACCTCGTGCGCGACGCTCTGGAGATGATCGACGTGTTCGGCGCAGAGCGGACGATGCTCGGGACAGATCATCCGGTCTCCACCCTCGCCCACGATCTCACGGCCTCCGACTGGATGGGCGCGGCCAACTCTGAGTTCCGCAAACGGTTGACCGCCACTGAGACAGCCGCGGTCACCGGTGGAACCGCCATTGATTTCTACGGATTGAGGAGTCGCTCATGACCATCAAGAATCCTGTCGTCCGTCGACTGCATGACCAACGCAGCCTCGGCTTCGGCGGAGCACCGATCGGTAATCTTTACCGGCGCATTGACGACCAGACTGCCATCGGTGCTGTCAGGGAAGCCTGGAACCAGGGAATGCGGTACTTCGACACCGCTCCCCACTACGGTCTCGGGTTGAGCGAGCGCCGCCTCGGAGAAGCGCTGTCCGATAAGCCGCGAGAAGATTTCCTGCTTTCGACGAAGGTGGGTCGCCTGATCCGTCCGGCTGACCACCCGCGCGAGCTCGATGACGAGGGCTTTGCGGTGCCGGGTGACCTGGCACGTGTACGCGACTACTCCGGTGACGGCGTTCGACGCTCTATCGAGGAATCCCTTGAGCGGCTGGGCCTGGACAAAATCGACATCGTCTACATCCATGACCCCGACGACTTTTGGACCGAGGCGTTCAACGGCGCGGTGCCTATGCTCAATCAGCTTCGCGACGAGGGCATCATCGGAGCCTGGGGTGCAGGGATGAACCAAGCTGACATGCTCACTCGGTTCGTCCGCGAAACGGATATCGATCTCGTCATGCAGGCCGGTCGCTATACCCTGCTCGAACAAGGCGGGCGCGAAGAGCTCATCCCTGAGTGCGAGCGTCGTGGCGTAGGAATCGTCAACGTCGGGATCTTCAACTCTGGAATCCTTGCCAACGAAAATCCACTTGCACAGGCGAAGTACAACTATGAGGAGGCGCCGCGCCACGTCGTAGAAAAAGCACAGAAGCTCGCAGTTCTGGCCGCGGCTCACGGCACGACTCTTCCGTCCGCTGCCCTGGCATTCAGTTTCAGGGACCCGGCTATCACAAACGTGACGGTTGGAATGCGCACCGCCGATCAGGTGCGTCGTAACGCTGACCTGTTCCGACAGCCTGTCCCCGACGCGTTCTGGGCGGAGGCCGTCGACACCGGGCTGATCGCCGCCGATCCGAAGTCATTCGGCTGATTGGTCCGCAGGCGCGTCCTGGACGGGGTGCGCTTGTTCCCACTCTCACCCACAGCAAGTGACCGACGTTTCGGTCCCGTCAATTTCACCAGCAGAAGGAGATACCCCATGGAGTTCATGAGAATCGGCGCACGCGATCAGGAAACCCCAGTAGTCCGAGTCGGAGACGAGCACTTCGATATCAGCAGCGTTGTGAGTGATATCGACCCGTCGTTCTGGGCAGACGGCCCGGCACGAGTGGAACGGGCTCTGGCAGAGGGAAGCCTCCCGACAATCGAAATCGAGGGTCAGCGGATCGGAGCCCCGATCACCCGCCCATCCGCGGTGATCTGCATCGGACAGAACTATGTCGAGCATGCGGCCGAGTCCGGTGACCCTGCACCTGAACAGCCCATCATCTTCTTCAAGACGCCGAATACGATCACCGGCCCGTACGACGCTATCGGCATCCCTCCGCGGGCAGAGAAGTTCGACTGGGAGGTCGAGCTGGGAATCGTCATCGGCAAGCAGGCTGCATATCTCGAAAGTCGGGAGGAAGCCCTGGACGTGATTGGCGGATACCTTGCCGCGAACGACCTGTCCGAGCGCGACTATCAGTCGGTCCATTCCGGCGGACAGTGGTCGAAGGGCAAGTGCGTAAAGGATTCCATGCCACTGGGCCCGGTCCTCGTGACAGCGGATTCCATCGATGCCCACAATCTCTCACTCTCCAGCTGGGTCAACGGCGAACCGCGCCAGGGGTCATCGACCTCAGACATGATCTTCCCCGTCGAGGACATTGTCTTTCGCCTGTCCCAGTACATGCAGCTGGAGCCAGGCGACATCATCTCGACCGGGACTCCAAAGGGGGTAGCACTGTCGGGCAAGTTCCCTTATCTGGTTCCCGGCGATGTGTCCGAGGTCGAGATCGAAGGACTGGGCCGGCAGCGCCAGGAGTTCTTCGAAGTCGAGGTTCCTGCGGGGGTCGGGGCCGATCTACTTCTCAGCTGAGCAAGCAGACCCGGATGGATCAGCCGAAAGTCATCGAAGCACACGGAACACAACAATAAGAAAGCCGAAATGAAATGAGCACATCAAAGGAATTCGCCGGACTGACCGCGATCGTTACAGGAGGGGCGTCGGGAATCGGCCGTTCTGTCACTGAGCTTCTGCAGGAGTCCGGAGCGAATGTCGCCGTTCTAGACCTCAATCCCGAAGGCGCACCGGCCGGAGCTCTCGCGCTGCGGTGCGATGTTGCCGACCGTGGCTCGGTCGAGGCCGCGGTCGAGGCCACCGTTGCCGAATTCGCGGAATCGATATCGCCATCAACAACGCGGGCATCGGCGCCCAGGGCCAAGTCGATGCAAACGATGATGCCGAATGGAACAAAGTTCTGAATGTCAACGTGGTCTCAGTCGCCCGCGTCACCGCTGCTGCTCTGCCGCACCTGCGCAAGTCGGACCATGCCGCTGTCGTCAACACTTCGTCGATTGCCGCAACTGCAGGCCTGCCCGAACGCGTGCTCTACTCAGCAACCAAGGGAGCCATCTATTCGATGACTTTGGCCATGGCTGCCGATCATGTACGTGAGGGCATCCGCGTCAACGCAGTATGCCCCGGTACAGCAAACACTCCGTGGGTGATGGGCGGCCTGATGTCGAAAGCTGAAAACCCTGAAGAGGAGCTGCGCCAGCTCAATGCACGGCAGCCGCACGGTCGACTCGTCGAACCGGAGGAAGTGGCCCGCTCCATCGTGTTCCTTGCGAGCCCGCGGCAAGGATCGACAACTGGCACCACCCTCGCCGTCGACGGTGGAATGCAAGGGCTCCGGCTCCGAGCAGAATAGGTCGACGCTGTTCCAGAGGCACCTGCTGGCTTGAGAGCTCTTCAGCCTGCAGGTGCCTCGTCATTTCGCTGTCTGTTACATCGCTGAATAGTGAACCCAACAATCAATCGGCATACGCCTCCGGCGGGTGTGTGCCATTGGCGTCAGCCCCAATAGCTTCGTCATCGACGTCTACATGATCGACCCAGCGCTGCACACCGGTGACATGCAGAATCATGATTGACTGCGCCAGTCGAGCGTCTCCGGCCTCCAAGGCGTCGATGATGGCACGGTGTTCGCTCAACGTCTTCTCCACAGCACCCTCTTCACTCATCCCTCGCCAAGTCCGAGCCCTGGTCGTTTTGACCGACACAGCCTCAAGCATCGCCGCAAGATAGTCATTTCCGGCATAGCGGGCAATTGTGGAATGGAACTCAAAATCGTGGGCCACCAAGGACTCGACCGATGTCGGATCCGTATCTGTGATCGTGGCTCGAAGTTGCTCCAGTCCGGATTCATCGATGAGTCCTGCCGCACGGTAGGCAGTTTCAGCTTCGAAGATCCTCCTGACCTCCAGGATCTCTCGCAATGATCCCGAAGCGTGCACATCGACGAGGAATGACACTGCTTCGACCATGTCTTCAGCAGCAAGCGAGGTAACGTACGTTCCTGATCCGCGCCTGACGTCGACCACGTTGATGAAGTCGAGTGCCTTGACAGCTTCCCGCAGCGAATTGCGGGAGAGTCCCAGCCGCTCCGAGAGCTCGGCTTCAGGGGGCAGCCGATCCCCTGGTTTGAGCTCACCGCTGACGATGAGGTCCTTGATCTTCTTGAGTGCGTCATCCGTCAGTGCCATGACCTCAACCTAGTACACCTTTCTACGCGCAGTCCTCTGGTACAAAGGCACCGCGTTCGTCAGAAGCCCGGCACCCACACAGACTTCTGTGTGGGTGCCGGGCATTATCAGCTGTGGATCAATTTAACCGGATCGATCACTCGTAGACCAGGTCAGCGATCTTCTTGTCATCGATGTTGTCCTTGTCGTACCAGTAGTAATCGGTCGGGATCTCCTCCTCGAGCTCCTTGCCATCAATTGCGTCCACTGCCGCTTGTACTGTCTTCGCGCCTATGTCGAGGGGGCTCTGGGTAACGGCGCCCAGCATGGCCTCGCTTCTGATCGCATCGAGCTGGGCCTTGCCGGAATCGAAGCCGACGACTGCGACGTCCTTGTTCCCGAGTTCTTTCACACCCTGGACGACGCCGATCGCCGCACCTTCATTCGTTCCATAGATCGCATCGAGATCCTTATTCGACTGCAGGATCGCCTTGGTCGCATCCGCGGACTTCGCTTGATCCCCGTCGGCGTTCTGCTGGGCGACGATCTTGATATCAGGTTCGTTCTTCTTCATATAGTCGATGAAGCCGTCACGACGGTCGACGCCTGTCGCGGCAGTCTCCGAGTGAGTTACGATTCCGACTTCACCTTTGTGATCGATTGCCTCGGCAACATGTTTGGCCGCCTCCGCCGCTGCCGCCTTGTTGTCAGTGGCCACTGTCGTCATTGGAATGTCCCCGTCGACACCGGAGTCAAATGCGATGACGGGAATGTCACTAGATTGTGCCTGTTGCAGAAGCGGAGTCATTGCCTTGCTGTCCAAGGCGGCCAATGCCAACGCGTCAGGCTGTTTGTCCAATGCTGTCTGCACCTGGGTGACCTGTTGCTCGACATCCGTTTCAGTGTCAGGTCCGACATACGTGACCTTGACTCCCAGTTCCTTCGCTTTTGCTTCTGCACCCTTCTTCACGGTCTGCCAGAACTGGTGCTGGTAACCCTTCGATACGATGGCGATCGTCTTATCACCATCTCCTCCCTCGTTTCCGGCCGATCCGGATCCGCAGCCTGTGGCGAGTAGGGCAATGGTCGACAGTGCCGCCATGGATGTCAGCAGCTTGCTCGTTCTCATATTTGTCTCCTTTGATTCTTCTGAGAGGTCTACGTCTTGGTCTAGGGCTGAGTGATGGCGGTCTTTGAGTTCGCCACAGGTTTCCGCGGAGTCGATAATGATCCACGAGCGGAGGCATTCTTCTTCCGCACGATGTCGAGGTAGACCGCCAGCAATACGACCACGCCGATGGCAACCTGCTGCCATTCCTGAGCAACACCAGCCATTCGAAGACCGTTGTCGAGCACCGCCATGATGAACGCTCCGATCACCGTGCCGACCATTGAACCGCGGCCGCCTGCCAGGGAAGTTCCGCCGATGATCACCGCAGCGATTGCCTGCAGTTCGATGCCGGCGCCACCGGTCGGCTGAGCCGAAGACAGTCGTGATGCGGACAGCACTCCGGCCAGGCCGACGAAGAGTCCACAGAGTACGTAGACGGTGATGAGCCAAGTTCTGACGTTGACTCCGGAGAGGCGAGTCGCCTTCTCATTAGAACCGATGGCGAAGGCCGTGCGACCGATCAACGTGCGCTGGAGGATGACCACAGAGACGACGATGAGAACGATGAATATCACGGCGCCGAGCGGCAGCCGCATGCCCGGAATGAGCGAGACGTTCATAATCGCTCCGAAATCCGGTGACTCCGAGAAGTAGATCGGTTTGGTGCCGCTGATGACGAGCGACAGACCTTGGGTGACCATCATCATGCCCAGAGTCGCGATGAATGACGGCAGCCCCAGGACGGCGACGTTGACGCCGTTGATCAAGCCGATCAACCCGCCGAAGCCGATCGTCAGGACGATGCCTAACCACAGAGGCAGACCCATGTTGGTGATGAAGACTCCGGCCATCACTCCGCAGAGGATCATGCCGGTGCCCACGGAAAGGTCGATTCCGCCGGTGATGATGATGAAGGTGACTCCGAGAGCGAGAAGTCCGACCGTAGTGACAGTAGTGAGGATCGTCGAGATGTTCGTCAAGGTCAGAAACGAATCCGGATTGATTAAGGCGAAGACGATGACGATGACCACAAGACTTGCAATTGCGAGCAGCTGTTGCAGCGAATTTCTCCAGAAGCTACGTTTGGTGTCACTCGCGGGCGAATAATCCGAGGTGAGACGGGGAGCGAGATCGGTAGACATTCAGGCCACAATTCCTTCTGTTTCGACATGCTGGGTGGCAAGTTCCATGATTGAGTCCTGGGTAGCGGCAGCCGCATCAAGGATTCCGGTGAGTCGACCTTCGCTGAGCACCCCGATTCTGTGTGAGAGAAGCAGGACTTCGGGCAGCTCGGACGAGATGACGATGATCGATTTCCCCTGCTCGCTCAGTTCACGCAGCAATTGGTAGATCTCCGCCTTGGCACCGACATCAATGCCTCGTGTCGGTTCGTCGAAGATGAAGATGTCACAGTCCTTGACCAACCATTTGGCGATTGCAACTTTCTGTTGATTCCCGCCGGAGAGTTTGTCCAGCTCCTGGTGGATCGACGGGGTTTTGATGGTGAGAGCCGAGGAGTGCTTCTGTGCAGATGCGTTGATTGCGGCTTCGTCTATGAGCCCGAACCGGCTGAACGATCTCAAACTCGGCAATGAGATGTTGTCCCGCACACTCTGTCCGACGAGGACTCCGAGTTGCTTGCGATCTTCGGACAGATAGCAGATTCCCAATCGTGCCGCTGCGGCCGGATCGGTGATGCGCACTTCACGCCCGCGGACTTTCAATGTGCCTGCGGACACCGGATCAGCGCCGACGATAGCTCGTGCGGTTTCGGTTCGCCCAGCGCCCATCAGCCCGGCCAAACCGAGGATTTCTCCTCGACGGAGGTTGAAGCTGACATCTCTCAGCTTCGCCCGGGTCTCCAAGCCGCTGACTTCGAGAACGATCTCGTCGGTCCCACGATAGGCCGGCACCTCATCGACTGCGGCAAGTTCGCGGCCGACCATCATCCGAATGACCTCCGGCATTTCGGTGGTGGCTGTCTCAACCGTCCCGATCTTCTCCCCATCACGGATGACGGTGATCCGTTCGGTGATGGCCTTGAGCTCGGGCATACGATGCGAGATGTAGATGACTCCGGTCTGTGGAGTGATGAATTGGCGAATCAGACGATGAAGGAGTTCGACTTCTTCATCGTTGAGCGCGGCAGTCGGTTCGTCCATGATGATGATGCGTGCGTCATGGCTCATCGCCTTGGCGATCTCGACCATCTGCTGAGCGGCAACCGTCAGATTCCCCACCAGCTCCTTCGGGTCGAGGCTGAGACCCAGTCGAGCGAAGAGTTCTCGGGCCCGTCTGTTGAGCTCACCATCATTGATGAAGATCCCGAACCGCGGCTCGCGCCCGAGGTAGATGTTCTGCGCGACTGTGAGGTCATCCACGAGGTTGAACTCCTGGTGGATAATGGCGATTCCATGGGTCTCAGCGTCCAAGGTCGAAGAGATCTCCACGCGTTCGCCATCGATCAGAAAATCTCCGGCATCAGCCGTATAGACGCCGGCGAGGAGCTTCATCAGAGTGGACTTCCCAGCACCGTTCTCACCAACGAGCCCCAGCACCTCGCCGGGGTACAGGTCGAGGTCCACTCCAGAAAGTGCCTTCACTCCCGGAAACCATTTGCTCGCTCCGCGGATATCTAGCAACGGCACCGCTTCACTTCTGACGGCGGCAGATTCGGACACTACAGGCATGTACGGCAACTCCTCATCGAATTCCAAAGACCTCCTATGTCTATGAAGAGACGTTAGATGATTCACTAGTGATTGACAAGCATTATGCGTATTTTTCGATCTTCTGGACCAGACGCTTCAAGCATTCATTGGATGACTTCGGCTGCCAGGGCTGATCACCGCGCTGCCGGCGGCCAGTTGAAATCACCACTCTGTGCATACTCGATCCACGTGGAGTAGGACCGTAGGACCCCGGATAGAGTGGAAGAGTCTGACGATTGCCCACCGCTGTGCTGAGGAAAAGAATTGACCGCTGAACCGATCTGGCTTCCCGACCCTGACCAGACCCCGCGACCGCAGATCTCCGACTTCATCGACTTCGCCAACAAACGCACCGACCAAACAATGGCCAACTATGACGATCTGTGGAACTGGTCCGTGAGCGACCTCGACGGATTCTGGGGTGCGGTCTGGGACTTCTTCGACGTCATCGCCGATGACCCCTACACCGAGGTGCTCGCCGACCGGTCCATGCCAGGTGCCACCTGGTTCCCCGGCACCCGCCTCAACTATGCCGAGCATGCCCTGCGCGCCGGCCTCGACGATAAACTCGCCGACGAACCGGCCGTCATCACCATCAAAGAATCCGGCGAACACACCGAAACCACTTGGCGCGAGCTGCGTCGCCAGGTCGGATCCGTCGCCGCCTGGCTGCGCGACCAAGGAGTCGGCGAAGGGGACCGCGTCGTCGGCTACCTGCCGAACACCCACCACACTCTCATCGCCTTCCTCGCCTCCGCCTCGGTGGGCGCAATCTGGTCCGCCTGTGCCCAGGACTACGCCGCCGAAGGTGCCGCGACGAAACTCGGCCAACTCGAGCCGAAAGTCCTCTTCGCCGCCGACGGCTACCTGTGGAACGGCAATTCCTTCGACCGCCGCGACCAGGTCGCTAGCCTGGCCAACCGGATGCCGAGCCTGCAGGCCGTAGTCGGGGTGGGCAACCTCGGCGAGGAATTCATCGATGAACACGGTCAGATCACGAACCTCACCACCTGGGACGATATCGCATCCGGAGATGCCGAGCCCGAGTTCGCGCGCGTCGATTTCGATACTCCGCTGTGGGTGCTGTACTCCTCGGGTACGACGGGGATTCCCAAGGGGATCGTGCACAGCCACGGCGGGGTCGTCATCGATCATCTGCGTCTGCTGGGTCTCCACCTCGACATTCGCCCCGGTGACCGGTTTTTCTGGTACACGAATACGAACTGGATGATGTGGAACCTCGTCGCCTCCGCTCTGGTGGGCGGTGCGACCACGGTGTGCTTCGACGGCAGTCCCCTCTACCCGGGGCCGGGCCGGCTATGGGAGATCGCCGCGGACACGAAGGCCAATGTGCTCGGGGTCAGTCCCGGGATCTTCCTGGCCGGGATGAAGGCCGGGATCGAACCTGGCAAGGAGTTCGACCTCTCCGCACTGCGGACGATCGGCGCCACCGGTGCCCCGGTGCCCGCCCACTGCTTCCCGTGGGTGCGCGATTTCGTCGGCGAGCGCGTGCAGCTGGCCTCGACGAGCGGCGGCACGGACGTCGTCAGCGGTTTCGCCGGGTCCGCGCCGAACGTGCCGATCTGGGCCGGGGAACTCTCACGGCCGGTGCTCGGTGTGGCGTTGGAGTCCTGGGACGACTCCGGCCAGCCTTTGGTTGGCGAGGTCGGGGAGATGGTCATCACCGCCCCGATGCCGTCGATGCCGGTGAAGTTCTGGAACGATCCCGACAGTGAGCGCTACCGCGACACGTACTTCTCGATGTTCCCCGGAGTCTGGCGCCACGGCGACTGGATCACCATCACCGACCACGGCAGCGTTATCATCTCCGGCCGCTCGGACGCCACCCTCAATCGGCAGGGCGTGCGCCTGGGCAGCGCCGACATCTACGACGTCGTCGACGGCATCCCCGAGGTGGCCGAATCCCTGGTCATCGGAGCCGAGCAGCCCGACGGCGGGTACTGGATGCCGCTGTTCGTCGTTCTGGCGTCGGGGGTTTCGTTGGATTCCGAGTTGCGGTCACGGATTGCCGGGGAGCTGCGGTCCAAGGCGTCGCCGCGGCATGTGCCCGACGACATCATCGCGGTCCCGGCCATTCCGCACACCAAGACCGGTAAGAAGCTCGAGGTCCCGGTGAAGCGGCTCATCCAGGGGCACGATCTGACCAAGGTCGCGAATCCGGATGCTGTAGATTCGTTCGAGGCGCTGGAGTACTTTGCTCGGTTTGCGGATGGGGCAAACGACTAAGCGAGCCGCAGGATTACGAGCCAGGGCGAGCTGCGAGCAGTCGTGGCACTTGCGATGTGGCCTCAATGAGTGAATGTAGATCGCGATCCAGCATCGCTGCCAATCGCAGGAAGTCATCGAATACAGCCTGCGCGCTCACTCGCGTCCGTTGTCCCGACAGCGGAAACCCGTTCACCAACGGTTCGTGGTGAGCGACTCTGTTGCGTAAGTCGTTGATTCGCGAAACAACGTTCAAGGCGTATTCACGGTTCCAACGCTTCCCATCGATGCGTGCTTGTTCGCGACCGCCCGGAAACGATTTATCGAGGACACCTCTCCAGAGGACTTCGTAATCGCATCGGACGCGTCGAGGCTCCCTTCCTGCATGATCCCCTTTGTCGAGCAATCCACGCCAGAACCCGAACGTACATTGGGCGACAAGCTTTCCGGGTGTCTTAGGGCCGCTGACGCGGCGCCAGGCAGTATTCAATGCAGACGACGACCGGTGTCGAGAGGAATATCTGTATTTGCATACCATTCAGCTCCCCATTTGCGCTCGAGTTGAGTACTCATGGAATTTCGCAGCGCCACCTCCAAGATAGCCAGATCCGCGAGGAACCCTACGGACACTGCACGATCCCACAGATACAGTTCACGAGCGAGCCGAGTATCTCCAGCCGCAGCGGACCCATAGGTGCTCATACGAGGCGGGGTGATCGATCGGTCGAGAGCTGCAATCTGCTGGGGAGACAACTCCACTGGATTCTCCATCTCGTTTAACCTATCCTGGAGGGGAAGTCCCCGGCATAAGCCTCTGTCGAACCTGAGTCGGCACGCAGCCGGGGTTTTTCTTTTGATCAGTGTAGGCAATACCAGTTCACGTTGTTGTCCCCTTCATCGTCCTCCGTATTGAGTATGAGGCTTGAGAGGCGCGCGCAACCAGTGCTCGAGCACCCACTGCTCCCAGAGAACCCGACCCCGTACTCCACTGTTCGTGGATGCACGGGGGTCGGGCCGCCTCGGCGAGGTGTCACTTTTTGACATCGAAGGATTCGATGTCGTGTCAGGGGATCATTCCCCGTCGATGTGTTCGGCTGCGGTCTCCCTGGTGTTCTCGACGTTGGTGACGACTTCGTCCGACTTGAGCCGGGTCTTGATGCCGACGTAGACGACGATGGCGGTGAAGAGGGTGCAGGCCAAGAGCCACGGAGCCGAACACCATCGCCAGGAACAGCTTTCCCACCCGGCCCGGAACACGATGAGGTCTGCGCCTTAAGGTGGGCGCGGGTCTCAGCTCCCTGCGTTCGCCTCGGCGGTCAGGTGGGCGCGCGCCTCGGCGAGCATGGCTTCACGGGTCGCGATCTTCACGCGCTCACGTCCCTCGGCCTCACCGAGGGCCTTCTCCGCGGCCTCGAGCCGGTGATAGCCCTCCCAATCGGTGAAGTCGACGCCCTTCGATTCGAGCAGCTCGACGATCGAGGACTCCTCCGGGTACAGGGGTTCGGTGAGCGCCCCGGCGGCCTGATCGTCGAGGATGTGCCCGATCGTCTCCAGTGCATCGCCCTTCGTATGACCGATGAGCCCGACGGGTCCGCGCTTGATCCACCCGGTCGTGTACACGCCGGGGATGACGTCCGCCTCGGCGGCCTGACCCTGATCTTCGGCGTCGACGACGCGACCTTCGTGATTCGTGATGACCTTCTTGGACTCGTCGAAGGGCAGCTGCGGCAGCTGCGTTCCCGCATAGCCGACGGCCCGGTACACGGCATCGATGTCCCAGTCGTGGAAGTCCCCGGTGCCGTTGACGCCACCGGTCCCGTCGAGCTCCTGACGTTCCGTGCGCAGACCGGTCACCCGATCCTCGCCGAGGATGGCCACCGGCGCGTGGAGGAAGTGCAGGTGCAGTCGCCGCTTCGCCCCGGTCTCCTCCCGCATCGCAAAGTCCGTGAGCGTCTTCGTCACCTGCTTGACCTGGTTGCTCGACTCGATGGCCTCGAGCGAACCCTGGTCGAATTCGTAGTCCTCGGGGTAGACGATGATGTCGACGTCTTCGACCTGCCCGAGCTCACGCAGCTCCAGAGGAGTGAACTTCGCCTGCGCGGGTCCACGCCGTCCGAACACATGGACATCCGTGACCTTCGAGGACTTCAGACCCTCATAGACGTGATCGGGGATCTCCGTGGTGTGCAGGTCATCGGCCTGCTTCGCGAGCACCCGGGCCACGTCAAGGGCGACATTGCCGTTGCCGAGCACCGCGACCTTCTCCGCATCCAGCGGCCAGGTCTGGGCGACATCGGGATGCGCGTCGTACCAGTTGACGAAGTCGGCGGCACCGTAAGAACCAGGCAGGTCGATCCCGGGCAGCGACAGCGGTGCGTCGACGAAGCAGCCGGTGGAGAAGATCACCGCATCGTAGCGGTCGGTGAGCTCGCCGAGGTTGATGTCGGCGCCGTATTCGACGTTGCCGAACAGGCGGATGTCACCGCGGTCGAGCACCTTGATGAGGGCATTGATGATGCCCTTGATCCGCGGATGATCGGGGGCGACCCCGTAGCGGACGAGCCCGAAGGGTGAGGGCAGGCGTTCGAACAGGTCGATGCTCAGTTCCAGGTCGTGTTCGGCCTTGGTCAGCAGGTCGGCGGCATAGATGCCGGCGGGACCGGCACCGATGATGGCCACTCTGAATGGGATAGTCGGCATGGGTTTCCTTAATCAGTCGTCGTGGTGAAGCGAGGAGTTGCTCGTCAGAAGGGAGCGTGGAGTCGCTGAAGTTCAGTCGTCGGCGTTCTGAGGCGGCAGAGCGGCGATGAAGGGATGGTCCTTATTGACGACCCCGTGGGCGGCTGCTCCGCCAGGGGATCCGATGTCGTCGAAGAATTCGACGTTCGCCGCGTAGTAGGCCTCCCACTCATCGGGCACATCGTCTTCGTAGAAGATCGCCTCGACGGGGCACACGGGTTCGCACGCCCCGCAGTCGACGCATTCGTCGGGGTGGATGTAAAGGGAGCGGGTGCCTTCGTAGATGCAGTCGACCGGACATTCCTCGATGCAGGCTCGGTCCTTCAGGTCCACGCACGGTTGGGCGATGATGTAGGTCATGGGTTCCTCACGAGGTCGGATGCGTGCGCTGCGGCAGGCTCGGTCGCCTGGATGAACGCACCATCGGCGTAGGGGCTCAGGGTCACGACATCACCGGCGACGATCACGGCCGGTGACCGGACGCCTCGGCGAGCCGCGCGGAAGGCGATGTCGCCCAGGGTTCCGATGGTCACCCGCTGGTTCTCACCGAACCCGTCTTCGACGATCGCGACCGGGCAGTCGTCACCGCGCCCGGAGCGGGCGAGCACCATCGCCGAGTTGATGAGCGTGCCCACTCCCATGAGCACGACGACGGTGTGATCGCGTCCCCCGCCGATCTCGGACAGCTGGTCTGACCGGTCACGACCGTGTACGAAGTGGCGACGCCTCGGTGGGTGAGCGGGATTCCGGCGACTGCGGGAACGGAGTTCGCGCTGGTCACCCCGGGAACGACGCGGACATCGACTCCGGCGGCCCGGCAGGCGATGACTTCCTCTCCCCCACGTCCGAGGACGAACGGGTCCCCGCCTTTGAGACGGACGACCCGGTGGCCCAGCTTCGCCTGTGTGATGAGGATGTCGTTGATCCCGCTCTGCGGCACCGGATGGTGCCCCGGCTGCTTGCCGACGTCGATGATCCGGGCATCCAGGGGTGCGCCGCGTTCGGTTTCGAGCTGATCGATGACCGATCTGGCACCGAGGCGGTCGGCCACGATGACGTCGGCGCGTTCCAATGCGCGCAGACCGGTGACGGTGAGCAGTCCGAGATCGCCCGGTCCGGCGCCGACCAGCAGCACGGTGCCCGGCTGCTGTGGGAGGAAGAGTGTCATGGCTGGTCCTCGGTGGATTCGGGGCTGGGGGCCGCCTCGGGGGTGTGGATTCCGGCAGCGAGGGTGTTGCCTGTCTGCGGGTCGATGACGACGAAGGCTCCGGCCGTGCCGTGGTCGCGGAAGTCCGGGACCGGCAGCTCGGCGGACAGCTTCACCCGGGCCAGGCCGATGTCGTTGCCGGCGAGCACCTCGGCGGCCTCCAGCCCGGAGGTCTCGAGGTTGCGTTTGGCCTCGATGGTGACGATCCCTTTCACGGTCGTCGTCCCCGTCTTGATGAGCACCCGATCCCCCGTGCGCAGGCCCTCGGCCGTGAACGGGAACACCTCGGCGCGCAGTTCCCGGCGCGGAGTGGGCAGGGTGCCGGCCGCGGCGATGACGCTGCCACGAGCGGTATCGACGTCATCGGCCAACCGCAGCGCCACCGACAGCGGCGCTCTCGCGGTCTCAAGGGGACCACTGGCGGTATCGATGCCCGTCACGGTCGTGCGGAGCCCGGCGGGGTGGATCTCGATTTCATCGCCGACGCTGACCCGCCCGGCCGTGATCTGTCCGGCCACGGCCCGGTAGTCCCGGAATTCCTCGGGGTCGAGTCCCGGTGCCAGTCCCCCTTGCGGACGGAGCACGGTCTGCACGTCGAGGCGGAAGGCCTCGAGGTCGGCGGTGTCCTCGTCCGCACTCGGCAGGGTCTCAAGGAGTTCGAGCAGCGCCGGCCCGGCGTACCAGGGAGTGTTGTCCGAGGTCGTGGCGACATTGTCCCCGGCCAGCGCGGAGATCGGAATGAGGTGCGGGGTCTCGAGGCCGATCTCGTCGGCGAGTGACTTGATGTCGTTCTCCACCGTCTCGATCGCTGCCTGGTCGTAGTCGACGAGGTCGATCTTGTTGACGGCGATGATGACGTGGCGGATGCCCAGTCGGGAGACGACGGTGAGGTGGCGGCGGGTCTGCTCGGTCGCGCCGGTGCGGGCGTCGATGAGGACGACGACGGCATCGGCGGTCGAGGCTCCCGTGACCATGTTGCGGGTGTACTGCACGTGTCCGGGGCAGTCGGCGAGGATGAACGAGCGACGGTCGGTGGCGAAGTACCGGTAGGCGACGTCGATGGTGATGCCCTGTTCGCGTTCGGCCCGCAGACCGTCGGTGAGCAGAGCGAAGTCGAACTCTCCGCCGAGGAATCCGCGTTCCCGACTCGTCGCGGTCACGGCGGCGAGCTGGTCGGCGAGGATCGCCTTCGCATCGTGGAGGAGTCGGCCGACGAGTGTCGATTTGCCGTCGTCGACGGATCCGGCAGTGGCGAAGCGCAACAGAGTCTTCGTCGTCGTGTCCAACGTCGGCGTCGCCTCGGTGGTGGTTGTCTCGGTGGTGGTTGTCGTCGTCATCAGAAGTACCCGTCCTTCTTGCGGTCTTCCATCGCCGCGGCCGAGATCCGGTCGTCGGCGCGAGTGGCACCGCGCTCGGTCACAGTGGTGGCGGCCACCTCGGCGAGGATCGACTCGAGGTCATCGGCGCTCGATTCGACGGCACCGGTGCAGCTCATGTCGCCGACGGTGCGGTAGCGGACCTTCTCGGTTGTAACGATCTCGCCGTCGCGCGGGGTGGAGAATTCGCCGGTGGCCCACCACATGCCGTCGCGTTGGAAGACTTCGCGATCGTGGGCGAAGTAGAGCTCGGGCAGTTCGATGCCCTCGCGGGCGATGTAGCTCCACACGTCGAGTTCGGTGAAGTTCGAGATCGGGAACACACGGACGTGTTCGCCGGGCAGGTGGCGGCCATTGAAGAGGTTCCACAGTTCGGGGCGCTGGCTGCTGGGGTTCCAACCGCCGAATTCGTCGCGCAGGGACAGAATCCGCTCCTTCGCGCGGGCCTTGTCCTCGTCGCGGCGGGCGCCGCCGAAGACGGCGTCGAACTTCCCGCCGGTGATGGCATCGAGCAGCGGCTGGGTCTGCAGGGTGTTGCGGGTCCCGTCGGGGCGTTCGCGCAGACGACCGTCGTCGATGTAGTCCTGGACCTTCGCCACCGTGAGGTCGAGGCCGTACTTCTCTGCGGTCTCGTCTCGGAAGCGGATGATCTCGTCGAAGTTGTGTCCGGTGTCGACGTGGAGGAGTCCGAACGGAATCTTCGCCGGCCAGAACGCCTTCGCCGCGAGGTGGAGGACCGTCACGGAGTCCTTGCCTCCGGAGAAGAGCAGCACGGGGCGTTCGAACTCGGCGGCGACCTCACGGATGATGTGGATCGCTTCGGATTCGAGGACGTCGAGGGTGGACAGGCTCGCGCCCGGGTTGTGGGTGGGTGCCGCCTCGGTGGTGGTGTGGGTGTCGTGGTTGTACTGGGTGTCGATGCTCATGTGTGGAGTCCGCATTCTGTTTTGGTCGATCCGGCCCAACGGCCGGCGCGGGGGTCTTCCCCTTCGGCGACGGGGCGAGTGCAGGGCTGGCAGCCGATCGACGGGTACCCCTGCGACAGCAGCGGGTTGACCGGGACGTCGAAGGCGCGCGAGTAGTCGAGGAGATCATCGAAGGACCATGCGGCCAGGGGGTTGACCTTGACGAGTCCGTTCTTCTCATCGAAGGTGATCAGCGGCGTGTTCGTCCGGGTCGGGGCCTCGTCGCGGCGGACTCCGGTGAACCAGAGTTCGTAGCCGTTCAGCGATTTCTTCAGCGGGGCGACCTTACGGCGGGCGCAGCACAGGCCAGGGTCGCGGGCGAAGAGGTCCTTGCCGAATTCGGCGTCCTGCTCCCCCACGGTCTGCTCCGGGAGGACGTCGACGATGTGGACGTCGACACGGCGGGCCACCTCGTTGCGGGTGTCGTAGGTCTCGCGGAAGTGGTAGCCGGTGTCGAGGAAGAGGACGTCGACGCCGGGCTGGTACTGGGCGACGTAGTGCGGCAGGGCGGCGTCGGCCATCGAGCAGGCCACGGCGCAGGCCGCGGTGTCGAAGTTCCGGGAGACCCAGCGGATGACGTCGGCGGGGTTGGCCTCGGGAACGCCGTTGTCCGGGTCACCGGCGAGTTCACGGGCACCCGCCTCGGCGAGGGCTTTGAGCTCTTCGACGGGACGCGGTTCGGGGCGGGGCCGTGTCGGTGTCTGAGTTGTTGCTGCCGGGTTGGGGGATGCGGTCGGGGTCGGGTTCGTGGTGCTCATTTCAGCTCCTCTTCGTCGACGCGGTTGGCCCATTCGGAGAATGTTTCGGTCTCCCCGCGTCCGGCGAGGAAGCGGCGGACGAGGGTTTCGACGTATTCGGTGAGGTTCTCGGCGGTGACCTTGAGTCCGCGGACGGTACGGCCGAGGCCGGCTTCGTCGCGGTCTTTCGAGGCCAGGCCTCCGCCGACGTGGACCTGGAATCCGGGGACCTGTTCGCCTTCGTCGGTGGTGACGATCTGGCCTTTGAGTCCGATGTCGGCTGTCTGAATGCGGGCGCAGGAGTTCGGGCAGCCGTTGAGGTGGAAGCTGATCGGGTGCGGCAGCTCCTCGATGTCGGCCAGCCGTGCTTCCAGTTTCTCGACGGCGTCGGCGGCGGTCTGCTTGGTCTCGACGATGGCGAGTTTGCAGAATTCGATGCCGGTGCAGGCGATGGTCGAGCGGCGGAAGAGGTCCTTGCGGCTGGACAGGCCGAGGGCATCGAGGCCGGCGACGACGTCATCGACATCGGCTTCGTCGATGTCGAGCAGCAGGACCTTCTGGTGCGGGGTGGTGCGCAGGCGGGTGGATCCGTACTTCTCGGCGAGGTCGACGAGCTGGCCGAGCAGGGTGCCCGAGGCGCGGCCGGCGATGAGGGTGACGCCGATGTAGTAGCGGCCGTCGGCCTGTTTGTGCACGCCGACGTGGTCGCCTGCGGTGATCGGTTTGGCCGGTGCCGGGCCGTCGGCGAGCTTGTAGCCGAGGTATTCGGTTTCGAGGACCTCGCGGAACTTCTCCGGGCCCCAGTCGGCGAGCAGGAACTTCATGCGGGCCTTGTTGCGCAGGCGGCGGTAGCCGTAGTCGCGGAAGATCTGGGTGACGCCGAGCCACGTCTCGACGACCTGGTCGGGGGCGACCCAGGTGCCGAGGCGTTCGGCGAAGCGGGGGACGACGGACAGGGCGCCGCCGACCCACAGGTCGTAGCCGACGCCGTGTTCGGGGTGTTCGACGGCGACGAAGGAGCAGTCGTTGATCTCGTGGACGACGTCCTGGCTGGGGTGGCCGGTGATCGCGGTCTTGTATTTGCGCGGCAGGTTCGACAGTGACTGGTCGCCGATGTAGCGGCGGGAGATCTCTTCGATCGCCGGGGTCGGGTCGATGAGTTCGTCGGCGGCGATGCCGGCCACGGGTGAGCCGAGGATGACGCGGGGGACGTCGCCGCAGGCTTCGGTGGTCTGGAGTCCGACGGCTTCGAGGCGGCGCCAGATCTCGGGCATGGACTCGATCTCGACCCAGTGGAGTTGGATGTTCTGGCGGTCGGTGAGGTCCGCGGTGCCGCGGGCGAATTCGTTGGAGATGTCCGCGATGACCCGCAGCTGCTCGGTGGTGAGCTTGCCGCCGTCGATGCGGATGCGGAGCATGAAGTATTCGTCTTCGAGCTCGTGCGGTTCGAGTTTCGCTGTGCGGCCGCCGTCGATTCCGGGTTTGCGCTGGGTGTACAGGCCCCACCAGCGGAAGCGGCCGTGCAGGTCGTCGGAGGCGATCGAAGAGAATCCCTGCTTGGCATAGATGGTTTCGATCCGGGCGCGAACGTTGAGGCCGTTGTCTTCGGCCTTGTCGATCTCGTTTTTGTTCAACGGTTCATGGCCGTCGATCTTCCACTGCCCATTGGACTTCTTCGGGCGGGCAGGCCGCTTTGCGGCTCGTTTACCTGCTGTTTCCTTGTTCTCTTCCACCTGAGTGGACATTGCTGTCTCCAAACGCTGAGGGGAACCAGTGATGAGTCACGCTACATGAATGCCGAATTGCTCAACAACTCACCGGAGGTGATTGTGTCATGGAGTGACATATGGCGTCACGGTCTGTCGGTCTGCTGTGGGTGCGGTCAGGCATTGAGCATGTCCGGGGCAGAGGCGTGGGGTTGGGTGCCGGCATGACCGCGGGGCTGGGTGCATGCGCGGACTCGGTCACGGACGATATCGACGAGCCGGGGCGGCACCGCGGCGCCGCTGTTTCCGTTGGTGAGCAGCGGCGGAGAAAGGACACCGGACGAGTCACTGCCGCCGTCGACGAGTTTGCGCGCGAGGTCATCGAAGAAGCCCGGCGCCAGCAGATAGTTCGCAAGCACGGGGCGGGTTCCGCGGCTACGGCTCTTTTCGACGAGCTCCTTCAACGGCACTCCCCCACCGGCGAGGAAGCCGACCTCGACTGGACGCTCGAGCTCTGCGGCCAACAGCCTTCCCATCTCACGACATGACTCGTTCGCCCGCTCGTCGCTCGATCCGGCAGCAGCGAGGATGACCTCGTCGTTGTCGCTCAAAGCCGGAAGGCGATCGGCAAGGATCTCCGCAAGCCTCGCATCCGGCCCAAGCGTCGGCGCCCGCCGAACGTCACGGCCGGACTCGATGGCTCGGTTGACCGCCTCGGCGAGGTCGACATGGACGTGATACCCCGGCGAGAGCAGAAGCGGCACGAGGATCACCGGACGGTCGGCGGGCAGGCGGTTGATCACCTCGTCGACGTCGGGTTGCTGGACGTCCACATGGCCGAGCATGACCTCGTCGGCAATCCCGCGAATGCGCAGGTCTGTGGCGATCTCTGCGGCGAGCACCTCGATGAGGACTTGGCCGGTCGGCGATGAGGTCCCGTGGGAGATCAGCCCCACCGACGGCAGCCCCGTCACAGCGCCCACTCCGGGGCAGGCCTCTGCGCCCGGAATCTCACTGGCTGCGGCGCCCGACCCCGCGCAGGAACCGGGGGTGTCACGGTCATCGCGCGAAGCAATTGCTCAACGACTACACGGCCCGGGTGAGCAGCTCTCGTCACTCTTGATTGCATTCGCACAGCGTAACCGATCAGTGTCAACGCCGCATACAGGCTCGTCATCAGGGAAATACCGCCATGTGGCGTCATCTTTCGACATACAGCGACCGAGTTCGTAGGATTGCGGATGATTCGCCATTCTGCTCAACAGTTTCGCTAGTGTGTCTAGTCAAAGCGTCTTTGCGTTCCTGACACCGCCCGCATCTTCGACGTCTTCTGCGTCATCACCACCTTCGCGTCATCCACGAAAGGCAAGCACATGCGTCAGCTCATCGTCCTCGGGATCGTCGGCCTCATCGCTCAGCTCATCGACGGATCATTGGGGATGGCCTATGGGGTCACCTCAACCACTCTGCTGCTCGCGGCGGGTACGGCACCGGCGGCCGCCTCGGCGGCGGTGCACTTCTCTGAACTGGGCACAAGCCTGGTGTCAGGGATCTCCCATCACCGGTTCGGCAATGTCGACTGGCGGACGGTCGGCATCCTCGCCGGTCCCGGATTCATCGGCGCGGTCCTCGGGTCGACGTTCCTCGCCAGCCTCGATGGGGAGGCCGCGACCCCGTGGATCTCGGGAATCCTGCTCGCGCTCGGGGTCTACGTGATCTGGCGGTTCCTCGCATTGGGCGGGAAGCGTCCGGAGTTCAAGTCGCGGCCGAGCGCGGGGATGCTCGTGCCGGTCGGGTTCGTCGGTGGAGCGCTCGATGCCATCGGCGGTGGCGGCTGGGGTCCGGTCGGGACGACGACGCTGCTCTCATCAGGACGTTTGGAGCCCCGGAAGGTCATCGGTTCGATCGATACGAGTGAGTTCGTCGTCGCCGTCGGCGGTTCGCTCGGGTTCCTCATCGCACTCGGATCGCAGGGCATCGAATGGCAGATCGTGGCGGCGCTGCTCATCGGCGGCGTCATCGCCGCACCGTTCGCCGCGTGGCTGGTGAAGCTGCTGCCGGCGAAGGTGCTTGCGGTCGCCGCGGGCGGAATCATCATCCTCACAAACATCCGTACCATCCTGCTCACCTTCGGACTCGACGCGTCGACGGTGTGGCTGACGCTCGCCGGCTTGGCTCTCGTCTGGTTTGCCCTCATCGCCCACGTCGTCCGCGTCGAGCGGGCGGCCACGAAGGCCCGGAAGGCCGAGGAAGCCGCGGAAGCTGAGGCCGAAGCGACCATCGGCAGCTGATCACCGCCGCCTACCCTTCTCAATCAACGCGAAACTCGAAAAGCACGTCGCTAGTGACGTGCTTTTCGAGTTTCGCGTTGATCCGCGTGAGGTGATGGCGAAAGTCAGCGCTGGCTGTAGAGCTTCCGAGCCATGATCACGCCGATGAGAGACAGCAGCGACAGGCCGGCGTAGTAGAAGCCGGGCACGGTCAGAAGTCCCGTTGCGCCCAGCAGGGCGGTGAGGATGAGCGGGGCGAAGCCGCCGAAGATCGCGACACCGAAGCTGTAGGCGATGGTCATGCCGGAGCTGCGCACCTTGACGGGGAACAGTTCGGACAGCAGCGCCGGCATCGGGCCGAAGTAGAAGACCATGAACAGGCCGACGACCGCCTCGCACAGGGTGAGGACAGGAATCGTCGGGTTAGCTTCCAGAAGGATGAACATCGGCCAGCCGGCGATGATACCCACGATCGCTGTCGGGACCATCACGGTCGTCGGACCCACGCGATCAGCCAGGCGGCCGGCGAACGGAGCACCGATGACGGTGATGACACCGGCGACGACGGCACCTGGGAATGCTGCCCAAGCGTCGAGGCCGAGGTTGGTCACGGCGAACTGAGGCAGGTACGTGATGAGGTAGACCGAGATCGTGGCCATTGCGATGATGAGGAACGCGGAGAAGAGGCGACCGAAGTGCTCACCGAGGAGGACACGGAGTGGGCTGTCGGTTTTCTCGGCGGCCTCGAACTCGGGCGTATCGTCCATCTTCGAGCGGATGTACCAGCCGACGGGACCGATGAGCAGGCCGAGCGCGAAGGCCACTCGCCAGCCCCAGGAGTGCAAGGCGTCTTCGCTCAGGGTCGAGCTGAGGAGCCAGGAGATTCCGGCGGCGAGGAACATCGAGATGCCCTGGGTCGCGGTCTGGAAGGAGGCGTAGTAGGCCTTGCCGCGCTTGGCGTTCTCGGTGAGGAAGGCGGTGGCGGATCCGAATTCGCCGCCGGCGGAGATGCCTTGGATGATGCGGGCGATGATGAGGCCGATCGAGGCCCAGATGCCGATCGTCGCCTCGCCGGGCAGGACGACGATGATGAACACACCGAGGGTCATCAGTCCGATGGTCAGCGACAGGGCCGCCTTGCGCCCGTGCTTGTCGGAGTACCGGCCGATGAGGATGGCGCCCAACGGTCGCACGACGAAGGTGATGGCGAAGGTCGCCCAGGTCATCAGCTGCGCGGACAGGCCCTCACCCGGATAGAAGACCGCCGTGATCGAGGTGGCCATGAATCCGAAGAGGATGATGTCGTACCACTCGAGGGCATTGCCCAGTCCAGCCGCGAATACGGCCTTGCGGGCCCGCGACTTCTCTTCGCGGGTCTCGACGGGTGTCTCAGTCATCGTGTGCCTTTTCTTGTAGGTGCCCGGGCGCCCTGGGTGGCGGAGCCGGTGGTGGATCGTGGGCTTACGGGATGCAGGCACCGTTGCTCATCATCCGGGGCTGGTGTTGCTGGTTGTCGTTCTGTTCGGCGAATCCGATCTGACGAGTGTGCCCCTATGGTCGTCAGCGTGACGATTGTAGTCCCGTCATATCCGGTCGCACAGACAGTCTCAACAGGCGTCGGGCATGTCCGTGCCGGTTGTTACGATCGCGGTATGTCGACCGAAGCCCGAAATGCTGCCCCTGCCACAGCGGTCGAGGTCCGCGGTGCACGCGTGCACAACCTGCAGGGTATCGACGTCGACGTACCGCTGAATACCCTCGTCGCCATCGCCGGCGTCTCCGGGTCGGGCAAGTCCTCCCTGGCCATGGGCGTCCTCTACGCCGAAGGCTCTCGGCGCTATATCGAAGCGCTGTCGACCTACACTCGTCGCCGCATGGCTCAAGCCGCCCGCGCCGATGTCGACACCGTCCGCCATATCCCCGCCGCTCTCGCTCTGCGGCAACGCCCCGGAGTCCCCGGCGTGCGCTCGACCTTCGGCACGTCGACCGAGCTGCTCAACGTCGTCCGCCTGATGTTCTCCCGCTTGGCGTCCCACCTCTGCCCGAACGGACACCGGCAGGAGCCGACGCTCAACGTCGCTGCCGAGGAGCCGTTCGACTGCCCCGAATGCGGTGAGACGGTCCAGGCCCCCGGCGCCGAGGAGCTCGCCTTCAATTCCGGTGGAGCCTGTCCCCGCTGCGAGGGCATCGGCACGATCAGAGAAGTCGACGACGCCTCGCTCATCCGCGACCCGGACATATCGATCGACGACGGCACCGTCATTCCCTGGCAGATGTTCGGCTTCAACGTCCAACCGCAGATCGCCCGCGAGTTCGGCGTCCGCACCGACGTGCCCTGGCGCGACCTCGAGGACTGGGAACGCGACATCGTCTTCACCGGTCCCGAAGAGAAGAAGCACATTACGGTCACCTCGAAGAAGGGGCTGCACGACCTCGACTTCACCTTCCGCAACGCTCGCCTGACCGTGACCGAGGAACTCAAACGCGCGGACAACGAGAAGCGCTTCGCCCGGGTCAGCCGGTTCCTCTCCGAACAGGTCTGCCCCGACTGCGAAGGCACCCGCCTCTCCCCCGCTGCTCGAGCACCGCACCTCGGCGAACTCGACCTCGCCGAGGCGACCGCCATGACCCTCGACGAACTCGTCGATTGGGCCGAAGACGTTCCTGGCGCGCTCCCCACCTCGATGCAGTCCATGGCCAGATCGTTGGTGGACACTCTGCTCGGCATGGCTCGCCGGCTGCTCGACCTCGGACTCGGTTACCTCGCCCTCGACCGGGCCGGTTCGTCCCTGTCGACCGGTGAACGCCAACGCGTGCAACTCGCCCGCGCCGTGCGCAACGAGACCACCGGAGTCCTCTATGTCCTCGACGAACCCTCGATCGGCCTCCACCCCTCCAACATCGCGGGCCTGCAAGGCGTCATCACCGACCTTCTCGACGAGGGCAACTCCGTCGTCATGGTCGACCACGATCCGCTCGTCCTCCGCGAAGCCGACCACCTCATCGAGATCGGCCCCGGGTCCGGTCGTGATGGCGGAACGGTCGTGGCCACCGGCACCGTCGCCGACCTCGACAGTCATCCCGAGTCCCGCATCGGCTCCTACCTCACCGGCCGGGCCGAAACACTTGTGCGCGAGCCCGCGGCCGCCTCGGCGACCCTCGATCACGGTCGGGTCCGGCTGCGCACCGCTCCGATCCACACGGTCCACGCTCTCGACGCGGAGATCCCGCGGCAGCGGCTGACCGTCGTTACGGGAGTGTCCGGATCGGGCAAGACCACCCTAGTCCTCGACAGCCTTGTCCCCGCGCTCAAGGCCGCCGACGAGCGTTCGCGGCCCGGGCATGTGCGTGAGATCGACGCCGACGGGATCGATCGGGTCAACGTCGTCGATGCCACCCCGATCGGCATCAACGTCCGCTCGACCGTCGCCACCTATTCCGGGGTCCTCGACGACCTCCGCCGTGCGTATGCCCGACTCGAATCGGCGAAGGACGCCGGGCTCAAGGCCGGGGATTTCTCGTACAACACGGGTTCGCTGCGCTGCCCGAAATGCGAAGGCACCGGCGAGATCACCCTCGACGTGCAGTTCCTCCCCGACGTCGACATCCCCTGCCCGGACTGCGAAGGCCGTCGGTACAGTCCCGACGCAGATGAGTATCGCCGTGGCTCGGATGCCGATGGTCAGCCGCTGTCGTTGCCGGATCTGCTGGCGATGACCGTCGCCGAGGCGCTCCCCCACCTCGCCGAGATGCGTAAGGTCCACGCCCGGCTGCGGGCGCTGCAGGATGTCGGGCTCGGATACCTCACCCTCCACGAGGCGACCCCGGCACTGTCCGGTGGTGAGGCGCAGCGGCTCAAGCTCGCCACCGAACTCGGGAAGTCGCAGCAGCACACCCTCTTCGTCTTCGACGAACCGACGGTGGGCCTGCACCCCGAGGATGTGCGTGTGCTCGTGCGCGTCTTCCAGCAGCTGCTCGACCAAGGTGGGACGGTGCTCGTCATCGAGCATGACCTCGACATGATCGCGAACGCGGACTGGATCATCGACCTCGGCCCCGGCGGAGGCCAGGACGGCGGTCAGATCGTGGCGACGGGAACTCCGCAGCAAGTCGCGAATGCCTCAGGCAGCGTGACCGGCGAGTACCTCAAGGGGCACCTCGACGAGGTGCGCTGACCGAAGTGGGATGAAAGAAATGCGGTAGTGGAAACGGCCCCGTCCTCTGCTGAGGACGGGGCCGAATTCGCAAGGGGGCGAAGGCAAGGCAGACCAGGGCTCAGCCCGGCTCTTCCTCGGTTTCTTTCGCCTTCTCGGCCTTGGTGAAGGCCTGGTATTTGCGGATGACCTCGAGCGTCGGACCGTCGGCAAGCAGCTCGCCCTTCTCGATCCACAGCGCACGGTTGCACGTGTCCTTGATCGTGCGCATCGAGTGCGAGACGAGGAAGACGGTACCGGCGTTCTCACGGATTGCGCGGATACGGCCCTCGGAACGGTCACGGAACTTCTTGTCACCGACGTTGAGCGCTCATCGACGATGAGGATCTCATGCTGCACCGAGGTCGCGATCGCGAACTTCAGACGCTGGGACATACCCGAGGAGTACGTGCGCATCGGCAGATCGATGAAGTCCTCGAGCCCGGTGAACTCGACGATGTCATCGAACTTCTTGTCGATCTCGTCGCGGGTGAGCCCCAGGGCCAGAGAACCGAGAACGATGTTGCGCGCACCCGAGAGATCCGGGATCAGTGCGGCACCGACACCGAGGAGGTTCGGCCGTGACGTCGCATAGATCGCGCCCTCGGAGGTCGGGGTCAGTCCGGTGATCGACCGCATGAGCGTCGACTTGCCGGAGCCGTTGCTGCCGATGATGCCGATGGATTCGTTCTTGTGTGCGACGAAGCTGATGCCTTTGAGGGCGTGGACTTCCCTCAGCTCCCGCTTTCTCGTCATCACGTCTTTGCTGCCCATCTTGAGCTTCTTGCCCGTGGCCAGTGTTTTGTAGCGGACGTGGACGTTGTCGCAGACGACGACGGGTGGATTGTTCTTGGTCACCTCGGGGAGGCTGCCGGTGTCGAACGAATTATCGTCACTCATCACGACCAAACCTTTCCTCGGCCTGCCAGAAGAACACGAAGCCGATGATGAAGATGCCGAATGCCCAGATGGCCAGGTGCCAGAAGTAGTCGTAGGGAACGACCCCGTCCTTCATGAGGATGCCGCGGGCGATGGACAGCACGTTGTTGATGGGCTGCCAATCGGCGAAGGGCTGGAGAGCGGGATTGATCTTTTCGACCATGACCTTGAGGTCGAAGAAGACACCCGAGGTGTAGAAGATCATGCGGGAGATGAACGGGGTGACCTGCGACAGGTCCCGGAAGTGGACCGTTGCGCGGGCGAAGATGAACGCCACACCCTGGTTGAAGACCCAGAACAGGAACACCAGCGGGATGAAGAGGAACCAGTCCCAATCAGGCCTGGCACCGAAGATGATGACGATGAGCGCCATGAAGATGAGCGTGGGAATGAAGTCGAGCAGGTTCTGGAACACCTTGGCAATCGGCAGAACTATGCGCGGGAACGGCAGAGATTGCACGAGCGACGCGTTCGAGATGATCGACTTCGCACCGCCATTCATCGAGCTGTTGAAGAACTCGAGGATGAAGACTCCGATGACGACGAATGGAGCGAAGTCCGGCGGGCGAGCAGTCGCGCCCTGCATGATGAAGCCGAAGACCGTGCCGTAGATCAGTGCCGAGAACGACGGACGCAGCAACACCCAGGCCATGCCGAGGCGGTTGCGCTCGTTCTCGGACTGCATCCGGTACTTCGCAAGCGTGTACGTGAAGTCGCTTCGGTTGAGAAGCTGTTTGACGTACTGGGGCAGAGACGGCCGTCCACCCACTCTCTCGAGTCCGTGCTCGGCAGCAAGCCTGGCCATATCCATGAACAGAAAATTCTCTCGTCGGCGACTGGGGATAGAACAGAAAGAGTCTACGGGATGAGACTAGCGCAGACTCACAGTCGGCTGTGAGCCTTGAAGTCGAAGTCTGGGTCGGCGATTTGGGCCCGCGTCGGAACATTGCTACCGCCGAGTACCCGTCGAGCTGCCGCCTGCATCGGCGGCCAGTTGAACGTCTCGACACCGACGAGCCTCGACTCCAGGTCAGGCCCATCGAAGTGGAAGACCTGGAACTTCGACCCACTGGGGTCGTGTCGGATGAGCGTGTCGTCAGCGTCAGGGCTCGTCAGACCCGCCGTGAACACCTTCTCCGGGCCTTGGAAGCTCCAGTGCCAGGGGACGTCCGACCAGACTTTCGGACCCCCTTCCGGCCCCCTGCCTGAAGCGGATTCGGAGTCGTTCTCGCCTTTGTTCGACGGCTCTCCCGCCCCCTCGCCGAGGAGCTCGGCGAGGAACTTTCCGTGACTTTCAGCCACCGGTTCACAGGCCCATGGATGGTCGAGCGCATAGGGTCCGGCTGTGACGATGGCACAGTCGCCGGCGGCGAAGACACCCGAATGGGATGTTGCCAAACTCTCATCCACCTCCCATGCATGAGCGGGGCGGTGGCCGTCGATCGGGATCAGCCTGGGGCGAGCGCCGACGCTGGTGATGAATAGATCGTGAACATCGGCCGGGATGTCGTCCGGGCTCGAGGTGTGGGTGACGAATTCGACTCCGGCGGCCTTGTGTTTGTCGAACAGGGCCTGCCGCACGGGCGCGGAGAGCTGCTTGCGCAGAGGTTCGTCCCCGCGCAGGTAGACCGTGGCTTGGTGTCCGGCCGCCACCGCCGAGGAAGCCACCTCCATTCCGAGGTAACCCGAGCCCAGCACCCCGACGTTGAGGGGTCGGTTCGCATTGTTCACGCGTTCGAGGATCCATTCCGCGTCGGCGAGGTCATAGACCGGCAGTGCGTCCGGGTAGGCAGGCACGTCCGGGCGGATGGCTTCCATCCCGGTGGCGAGGATGCAGTGGGTGAAGTCGAGGGACTCCCCCGACGCCAGCTGGATGGCGCCCGCGGTGGCGTGACGGTTCTCCAGCGGATGGGGGTGCCGCTGGGTCTCGGCGGTGTAGCGGGACTCCGCGGCCGCCTCGGCGAGGGTGATCTCTTCTGCCCGGTCACGAACGAAGGTGATGTGCTCGGTCGATTCGAGGTGGTAGGGCAGGTGATGGCGGGATCCGTCGAAAAGATGCTTCGACAGCGGCGGCCGCTCACACGTTTCGCCGGCCTGGGGGTCGATGACTGTGACGGCCTGACCGCGCGCGTTCAGCTCCCGCGCCGTAGTCGTGCCGGCCAGTCCCGCACCGATGATGACGATCCGCTTGCTCATGTCTCCATGCTATGCCTCGCCGAGGCGGCTCGCGGTGAGGTGGGGCGCCCGGCACGGGCAGCAGAGCAGTCGTGCCGAGCACCCTGGCCTCTCACGGCTCAGAGTTCGGTGGTCTGAGTGCCGCCTGCCGGGCGGTCTCCGGTGATCTTGGACTTGACCATGCGGAACAGGCCCGATGCTTTGCCGCCAGGCAGCCCCCAGTGCTGGGCGGAGTGTGTGACGACCTTGATGAGCCCGAGGTTCGGATCCCGACGGTCATCGAACCAAGCCTTGGCGGAATCCGACCACAGCTCATCGACCTTGGCCTCGTCGTCGACGAACTCGACGCGTCCGGCGACCGACAGCCAGTTGCCTGCCTCAGCGAGGCTGATATTGACTTCGGGGTTCGTCTGCAGCGCCTTCGCCTGGTCGCCGTCGAGGGCGAGGAAGAACCAGACGTCGGCCTCCTCGGTGACCTGCTGGGGTGCCATCGGGTGAGCGAGGATCTTGCCGTCGGCAAGCGCGGTCGCGAGCATGACGGAGTCGGCGCCGCGCAGGATCTTCACGACATCGGCCTGGTTGAGCTCGTCTGTCGCCGCTTCTCCCGCAGGCTTCTGCCTGTCGCCACGGGTGCCGCCGGCTTCAGTGTCGTCGGTGGCGGCGGCCGCTGGCCCGGCCGAGGAGGGGGCGGAGGTCCCGGATACGGGCGATTCCGAGTCCGGGCCCGCCTCGGCGATTTTCGATTCGTCCACCGCTGTGTGTGAGCCGTCGGGGTTCCGATGCAGCGTCACCCCTTCCGCGTCGGCAGCGTTCTGGGCACGGGCCTCGACGTTGCGCTCGGTGTATCCGACTTCAGCCTGCGGTTTCATGTCCGAGGTCCCGGCCAGCGGCTCGGCCGCCTCGTCCAGTTTCGCTGCGACGTCGCGCGCCTTCTCCTCGGCCGGTGACTCGTCACTCGTGTCTCTGTTGTTCATGACCGTTTCCTTTCGCAGACGGTTCCTGGCGCTCCAGTCGTTGACGCGGGCGCTGGCCCGTTCCTCGGGCCGTGGCCCGTACTGCGGGCCGTTGTCGACGGGCGCATCAGCGACTGGACGATCATTCTCACACGGCTCTCCGATCGGCAACAGCCCCCTTGGAATTGAACCCGAGACGCCCGACGTCCGGAGCCTTTCGGCCAGTGCGCATGGGGTCGGGCACGGGCGCGAGCGTGGTCGCGAGGCGGCGCGGCTTCGGAAGCCTCGGGCAGGTGCGGCGCCGCGTGCGGTTGCGGACCCCTCGGGCAGGTGCGAGCACTGGGTCTGCGTGCCTACACTGAAGTCATGGATGAAGAAACGACCGTCACCGTCAACGACATCCCCGAAGGGGCCGCCATCATCGACGTCCGCGAGGACGACGAGTGGGAGGCCGGGCACATCGAAGGTGCGATTCACGTGCCGCTGGGTGAACTGCCGGGCCGCCTCGACGACCTTCCTCTCGACGACGACATGTACGTCGTCTGCCGCACCGGCGGACGCTCGAACCGCGCGGTCGCCTGGCTCAACCAGAATGGCTTCGATGCCTTCAATGTCGACGGCGGCATGGGGTCGTGGAACCTCGACAACGGCAAGCCGATCGTCTCCGAAACCGGCGAAGAGCCCTGGGTGAAGTGAGCAGAAAGGCACGGTACGCCTGAAAGATCTGGCCCACTCTGACCGGACCATCTCACTGAGCCAGATCGGTCTTTCCAGGCGCAGCCGCCTCGGCGGGGTCCGGGATCTCATCGGGTCGGTAGTTCGGCAGCCGGGAAGCCGGCACCGCCGCGATCAGACTGATGCCGGCGAGGATGAGGAAGCCGAGCTTGAGCGTGCGCAGCCGCTGCTGAGAATTCAGTTCGACGGCATGCTCGACCTGCTCCGGCGTCGCCGTCGTGCCTGCGAGGACGTCGCGCAGTTCGTCATTGCTCACGAAGTTCGCGTTGTCGAGGTCGACCTGTTCGACGAGTTCCGGCGGCAGTTCGGGATGATCGTCGGCAGCAGAGGCCAGACCGGCCGAAAGCACCGTGACCAGCAGCGCCCCCATCACCGCGGTGCCGACGGCCGAGGCGAGGTTCTGCGCGGTGCCGCGGATCGACCCGACGTCACCGGCCAGGTGCTTCGGCGCTGCCGTGACCAGGACATTGAACACCAGCGTCACCAGCGCACCCTGCCCGATGCCGAAGACGATGAGGCCGAGGATCGTCGGCAGAGTCTCCCAGTTGTTCGTCACGACGAACGCCAGCCAGACGAGCGCCGCCGTTGTCAGCCCGAAGGAGAACAGCGCGATCGTCCTCGGGGAATAGCGTTTGTAGAAGCGGACGATGAGGGTCGCAGTGACGAAGACCGTGAGGTTGAACGGCAGCATCGCCAACGAGGTGTCGAAAGGCGTCCGTCCCTGCACGACCTGGATGTAGGTGGGCACGGTGAAGTTCACCGCCGCCTCCATGGCGACGATGACGAACATCGCATAGACCGCCGCGCGCTCACTCGCGCCGCAGCACGCTGATGTCGACGAGAGGCACCTTGCCCGCCGCCTTCCGGCGCTTCGTCCAGATGAAGAACAGCTGCCCGAGGACCACGCCGACGACGATGAACACCGGCGCCGGTGACAGCCGGCCGGATCG